>CAJLYO010000039.1 GCA_905210885.1 uncultured Eubacteriales bacterium
GCAATGGTTTCATGCTGTTTTGTGCCTTGAACGCAGTGAAGGGAATGGTTATAAACAATGAAAATATTATTAATTTTAAGCGACGGCATGCGCCCCGACAGCCTGAAAGGAAACAAAATAATTGAAAGTTTAAAACAAAACAGCACATATTGCATGGACGCGCAAACGGTTATGCCTTCTGTTACATTGCCGACGCATATGTCGCTTTTTCACAGTGTTGACCCGAGCAGACACGGTACAACCACAAACACCTATGCTCCGCAGGTGCATCCGGTCAAGGGGCTGTTTGAGGTTCTTAAAGAAAACAATAAGAAAAGTGCGATGTTTTATGACTGGGAAAGCTTGCGGGATTTGTCGCGTCCGGAAACTTTGACATACAGTCAGATGTGCTCCGGTACGGAACTTGGCTATGTAAAAACCGGGCGGACATTATCAGAAAGCGCAATAAAATTTTTGAATGCCAATGAAATCGATTTTGCATTTTTGTATCTCGGACTTGCGGATATGGCAGGGCATGAAAACGGTTGGATGAGTGATGAGTATTTAAGCGCCGTAAATGAATCGTGTGACAGAATTAATGAAGTAATTAATTCTCTCGGCGGCAAATACACAATAATCATAACCGCCGATCATGGCGGGCACGACCGCATACATGGTGAAGATATTAAAGAGGATATGACCATACCGATGTTTTTCTGCGGTGAGCCGTTTGAACGCAATAAAGAGATACATGATGTAAATATCAAAGATATTGCTCCGACGGTTGCACATCTTATGGGCGCCGTGATACCCTCCGAATGGGACGGGAGGATTATTGTGTGAAAAACTCGCAGGATATAATTACCGGCAGGTACGGGGTACATAAGCTGATGCTGTTTTTTATGGGACTGTACATGGTAAGTTATATAACAAGAATTAATTACGGAGCAGTGATATCCGAAATAACCGCTTCGGAAAACATTCAAAAATCAGCGGCATCGCTTGCCCTGACGGCAAGCGCCGTTACATATGGCTTCGGTCAATTGATAAGCGGATATTTAAGCGACCGTTTCAGACCGAAATTGCTGATTCTGGCGGGGCTTTTTACTACAGCTTTTGCAAATATAATCGTCCCGTTTTGTACAAGGCTGGAGCAAACTGCACTTGTTTGGGGGATAAACGGTTTGGCACAGGCTTTTATGTGGCCGCCTCTTGTTAAAATTATGGCGGCGGTATTCAGTGCCGATGATTACAAAAGGGCATGCGTTGTTGTTACCTGGGGCAGCTCTGTGGGAACGGTTCTTGTATATGTGCTCTCGCCGATGCTTATATTTGCGGCAGGCTGGAGGGGTGTTTTTGCGGCAGCGGCTTTGTGTGCGATAGTAACTGCGGTTCTTTGGTGCAAAAGACGCGATATTGATATAACTCCCGAAAAAACAACGGGAACAGATACAAGGATTAAAAACAAAGGCGGGGCAAAATATGCCGTGCTGATGCTTTCGATAATGCTCGCCATTGTGTTTCAGGGCGTGCTGCGTGACGGTGTTACTACATGGACGCCGTCGTATTTGGCGGATATTTTCGGTTTGGATAATAAGCTTGCAATTTTAACCGGTGTTATTATTCCGCTGTTTAGTATCGCCGCAATTCAGCTGACTTCAGTTATATACAGACGGCTCTTTGAAAATGAGCTTACTCTCATTGCCGTACTGTTTGCGATCGGGGTAATTTCATCGCTGGCTTTGCTTAAACTAAGCGGCAGTAATGTTATATTATCAGTGGTATTTTTGGCGTTGCTTGTCGGGTGCATGTACGGAGCCAACCTTATAATGACTTGTATGCTGCCGGCGTATTTTGCGCGCTCCGGCAACATTTCGTTTGTATCAGGTCTTTTGAATTTTTGCACATACATAGGAAGTGCGGCGTCCGGTTCGGGTTTGGCTTTGTTTTCCGAAAGCTACGGCCGGAACGGAACGCTTGTTTTGTGGGCGGCGGTCGCATGTGCCGGAGGAGTATTATGCCTGTGCCTGTCCGGATTTTGGAGCGGTTTTAAGAAAAGTGAGATTTAAAATGCAATGGGCATATTGGTGGCATACCAAAACGGCGTGTGTGATGAGAGCATTGTTCGTTGTGAGCTTGCTAATATCTTATAATTTATGTTGTATTCTCGAAGCATATTATAGCCAGACTCGATATGAACGGAATTAAAGGATAAGGAGGAAAATATGATTTACAGTGAGGGAACATGCAAAACGGAGCAGTTTAAGAGGGAATATGTTGACGGAATTGAAAGTCTTATAAGAAAGCGTGAACAGGCGGCTGAAACTGTGCGCGAGTCGCGCGATATACTTTCAAATCAGGATAAATATCGTGAAGAATTATGTGAAATGCTAGGCTTTCCGCTGACGGAGAAACATGAATCGGACGAGCCGCATATTCGAAGCGAGAAACTTTCAGAAGAGAAAGGTTACACGGTTTATAGAATGCATTTTACGGTGCTTGATGCCGTAACAGTGACAGGACTGTTTTTTAAACAGAATGCTGAAGAACAGAAACCGCTTGTTATTTGTCAGCATGGAGGACAAGGCACACCGGAACTTATTTCCGGCGCATATGGTAGCACAACCAATTATAACGATATGCTTGAGCGCGTCAGAAAGCTCGGAGTGCATGTTTTTGCACCGCAGCTTCTCCTTTGGTCTGATAATTATAATGTTCCGTACGACAGAAAGGCTGTTGACGCTCGATTAAAGCGCGTTGGCAGTTCAATCACTGCCGTAGAAATTTATGCAATTGAACGGATACTTGATTATTTTGAGAGGAAACAGTACGTGAAAAACTTCGGAATGGTAGGACTGTCCTACGGCGGATGTTACACGCTTTTCACCGCAGCTGTTGACACAAGGATTAAGGCGGCAGTTTCGTGTTCGTTCTTTAACAAACGTGACGCGGTTGCGTGGAGCGATTGGACATGGCAAAATTCCGCGGAAAAGTTTGATGATGTGGAGGTTGCATGCCTGATTTATCCGCGCAGTATTTGCATAGAAATCGGAAACAGGGATGAGTTGTTTGACTATAAAGAAGGAATTGACGCATTTGAAAAGCTGAAAAAGAGGTGTGAAAAATGCGGCACAGATTGGATTGACCTTATTGTGTTTGACGGAACGCATGAGTTTTGCCGCGACGACAGACCTCTTGAAAAAATTGCCAAAATACTGTTTGGAGAATAGTATAATTTGAAATTTGAAATACAAAAGGGAGTTTAAATATGAAGAAAGAAATTTTATTCACGGATTTGGGCGGAATGTGTGTTCCACAGGACAATGTAACGGAAAAACGCTGCAATGACAAATGGCGCAGCGTTTCATACGAAACCGCAGATTTTACGGGCACGATGCTGTCTTCCCAGGGAATATGCAGACCGAAACCAATAAGCTTGCCGGTTAATTTATCGGGATGGTATAAGATATACATAGGTGCAGTGCCGGAATACGGTGAACTTTTAGTTAAAACAGATATAAAGCTTTCAAACGAAAATGCGTACTGGCACTTGTCGGCTGACGGTAGCACGTTAAAATACAGCGAGCACTGTATAACCGAGACATACTGGAGAAGTGCCGATATGACAGGACTTTCTGTAGATATTGCAAATTGTGCAACTGCCGGAAGATGGGTTGATGTAAACATCGCCTGGTTGCGTTTTGTTCCTATGAGCGGCAATGAAATTAAAGAATACATCGCCGACACGCAATGCCGTGATACAAAGCGTATTTATGCGGCAAATGATATGAGCAACATGCTTTATAATTATGATATGAGCAATCCTGACAGCTGGGAAAGCGTCGGACAGGTGTATAAGGAGTCTGATGTTGAGTGGCTTTCGGTTGAAAACCTGAGCTATGTACATAACAGAAATGAGCTTTCCGGTGATACAGCGGTGCCGTATCAGCATGCGAAAAATATTATTGAACAAAGAAACAATTATTGTGACGACGTGTTAAAAAGAATAGGCGATTGTGTGCACAATCAGAAAATTAAGCTTTGTATCACAAAACGTGTGAATATGTGGGGTTTTGAGTATCCTGAGGACGGATTGTTTTATGATGATGAATTCTATTTGGCGCATCCGGAGTACAGATGCACTGACCGCGATGGAACAAAAGTGGAATATCTTTCTCTTGTGTATCCGGAGGTGCAGGACTATATTATTGATGGATATATAAGAATTTTAAAATCCGGATGCGACGCTGTTGGTTTGCTTTTAAACAGAGGATGGCCATTTGTGCTTTTCGAACAGCCGTTTCTTGATGTGTTTTATGAGAGATACGGCGAGGATGCGCGCATTTTGCCTCTCGACGATGAACGTATAACGAAGCTTCGCTGTGAGGTTGTGACGTCGTTTATTAGGCGGCTGAGAACTGCTCTTGACAAGACCGAGAAGGGGAAAAGGATTGAAATACATGCGTTTGTTATGTACTCTATGTGGGATTGCCGCCATGTGGGACTTGACCCGGAGATGTGGGCAAAAGAAAAACTTGTCGATATTATTATAAGTGATGAAAGACGCATAAGAGAAGTACTTGACGGTGATATCTGGATAGAGAATACTCACAAAATTGATATTGAGAAGTATAAGCAGTTTGTTCGCCGCAGAGAAAAGACAAATATACAATATGATTATGACAATTTGTTTAAGCCGATGGAGGATTCTAACGGCATTCTGCGCGGTCCCGAAAGTCAACAGGAACGAATCTCGGAATTTACGGAGCTTGAGAAAAAGTATGGTGTTACGGTTTATATTGATATAATGCCTCGCGAAATGCCGCCGGAGGAGATAAGGCGCCGAGCTTCTCTGGTATATGATTGCGGCTGCAATCATATATGCCTGTGGGATACTGAGACGCGTGTTACAAGACTTAATGAGTGGAATGTTTGGCGAAAGACCGGACATATCGGTGAAATTGCATATATGCCGATTGAAAATGCCAAGAACTTTAGAATTTTAAAAATAAACGGCAGAGATGTCAGCAGATATAAACCCATGCATGGCGGCTGAGTTTTAAGGAGGATGAAAAATGAACAATTTGTTTTTCGGAAAAGAAGATGTTGAGAAACTGAAAAGAGTAACAAATAAGCAACACAGAAAGTTCATTGATGAAATGTTATGCAGCGCAAAAGCTGCCCTTGACGATAAGGTTTACAATGAAGCTGAACTGAGATATGAAGGCGAAGGATATCAGGCACAGCATGAGTATTACTTTAATGCATCGAGTCCGTTCAGCGAAGTTATGCCCCTTTTGGCGCTTGGATACTATTATTACGATGACATTGCCTACTTTGAAAAAGCACGCGAATTTATGCTTGCGTATTCAAAATTTGAAAAATGGCACGGCAGAGGCTGGGTTGCACGCAGTGAACTTACAACCGCCGGTTTTTGCGAAGGTATGGCGTTCGGTTATGCATTTTTCTCCGATATGCTGAGCGATGATGAAAAAGAAATAATAGTCAGCGCAACATATGAAAAGGGTATAAGGGCTTCACTTGAGGATTGGATTTTGCCCGGAACAAAAGTGCATGCTTTGGAAACTATGGGGCATAATTGGTGGCCGGATTGCGTAATAGGCGGTGGTTTTGCGGCACTGATCATGAGTGATAAATTGAAGGACGGAAAAGAGCTTGCCGAAAAAGCTATGCTGGGGGTTCATCAGTGGATGACATATCAGGGAAACGAAATAGATTCAAAGCCTGCAAATGATGATAATGGCGGATACTGGGAAGGTAACGGATATTGCAACTGGCCTATTGTGACATATATTAAATTTGCTGCGGCATACAAAAAAATAATAGGTGATTTACCGTTTGACGATGTTGAGTTTATTAAAAAAAGAGCAAAATTCATTATAAACTGCTTCTATCCCACGGATAATGATGATTGCATAGCCTCTTTCGGGGATGCACCGGTTACCGGCTTAAGACTGCTTTCTCTGTATGCACTTGCTTACGGTGTGGATATGCCTGAGCTGAGGTGGTATGTAAACGAACAGACTCACCGGGATAAATACGACTATTTATCGGTGAGAATGCCTGAGGTATTTGCATATTCGGAAATATATGAAAAGGAAAGAAGAATTCCGGATAAGCTTTCGGTATGCTATGAAAAGATGGGCTGGGCGATTTTCAGGGACAGCTATGAAAAGGATGCAAATTTATTAGCCGTCAAGTGCGGCGATACATGGGAGCATTGTCATGCAGACGCCGGTAATTTTATTTTGTTCCGCAACGGCGTCAATGAAATATTTGATCCCGGAACCGTCTATTACGGAAAAAATGCATATATTGACTATCTTATAACTTCAAAGGCGCACAATGTTGTGCTTTATAACGGCTGCGGTCAGGATAAACGTGATTTTTTAAAGGCAGCACGCCTTAAAGGCAAACTTATTAACTTTGTTGACAAGGACGGATTAAGATGTGTTACCGCGGATATTACAGGTCCGATGAGCCGCTGGTACCGCAAGCATTTGCGTCATTTTGTCTGGATTGATAATATTATTGTTATTTATGATGATATTGAAGCTCATGAGGACGGGGAACTGACGTTTTTACTGCACGCACAGGAAAATAACTGTTTTAAAATGCTTACACCCTGCAAGGCTGAAATTATGACTGTTTATGATGAGGATAAAGAACATCCGGTGCAGTGTATGGCGTATTCTGCCGCGACAAAGGGTTGCAAGGGGAAATTTGTGTCGGTGCTTTGTCTTGACAGCGGTACTGAGGTTTGCTGCACGGAGTTAAAGGACGGCTGCCGGATAGAGTACGGCGAAACAACTGTTTATATCAATTATCTAAGCGATGACCCTATTGCTGCAAAAAACTGTATAAACAGCTTTGATGATTTGGTAACGGACGGTATAATGGCGGTGAAAAGCGGCAGCAGATACGGCGTTGTAAACGGAAGTATTTTAAGGAAAAACGGTAAAAGCATTACAGACACTTTGGCAAGGGTGACAAAAATTGAGGGGTAATCGTCTGAAGTATTATATCCATTATGCAGCATATGATATAGCGGTTAATTTAATGAGCGGTTCTGTGTTGCAGTAATTTCTGCTTGAAAAAGGAATAGCTGATAAGAGCGTTTCATTTTTTATGGCGGCTATGACTGCTATGCAGGTTGTGACGCTGCTCGGTATTTCCGGCTTTGTGGAAAAAAGCCGGAATACCGTGAAAAAGTATGCATATGCAATTTTTGCGCAGATAATATTTTTGCTGGGATTAGTCGTATTTTGCTTTGATGAGGCGCACTCAGCGGAAGTGTTCCCGGTAATATGTGTTCTCGGAATTGTTATCAGTATTTTTCAGGGAATATATACAGTACTGGCATATAAGGTTCCTTATTACATAATGGATATAAAGGATTATGGGTATATAAACGGCATAGCGGGAGTGGTTTCCGGAATTACGGGCACGGCGTTTTCGATTTTGCTCACATTTTGCATAAACAGGTTTGAGTATTACAAAACGATGTCTGTGTTTTTCATTGCCGGCGGTGTAACACTTGCGGTTTCCGCATTTTTCGCCATAACATTTAAAACAACGCAGACAGATGTAAAATTTCAAAAAACAGAAAAAGTAAGTATTTTCAGATACAAGCCGTTTTACTTCTTGTTGCTGCCGAATATATTGAGAGGCTTCAGTGTTGGGATTTTGCGGCTTATCACAATTATAGGATATCACTGCAAAATAATAGATGCGTCAGCTGCCGGCATTTTAACAACGCTGTTGTTTTTAACGACAACCATTGGCTCTTATACATAT
The DNA here is from genome assembly GCA_905210885.1 of uncultured Eubacteriales bacterium. Taxonomy (GTDB): domain Bacteria; phylum Bacillota; class Clostridia; order Monoglobales; family Firm-18; genus CAJLYO01. Next base: position 7,798 of record CAJLYO010000039.1, read on the forward strand.
TCGCGCCTCTCCGTTTTGGGTAAAAACGGCAGCATAATATTAATTTCGAGTATTTTGCTTATTTTTTCAATGCCTGCCATGGTTATATGGAAGCAGCCGCTTGTATTTTACGTAATGTTTTTTGTCAGTCAGTTTGTGGTGGTTATTATAAATATTGCGGTGCCGACCGCGATCACAGAGATCGTAAGCTACAGCTATATGGGGCGTTATACTGCGTGGCGTGTGATTATGCATACAGGCGGAGTCTTACTTGCCGGATTGGTGATTACTCCGATGCTTAATACATGCGGCGCGATTGCCGTTCTTATTATTGCGGCAATCGCCCAGCTTGTATCCGGTGCAGCATACTATTTATACATGAAAATACACATGCATACTGGCAATGCCTGAAAAATTTCCTGTTTGACAACGAACACACAAAAGATTATAATGTTTTTGTAAACTGATTTGCGAGGAGAAGCCATGAAAAAAAATAAGAGGACGCAAAGCTTTTTGTTTTACATTTATATTTTTGTATTGCTGCCGGCAATAGTTATATTGCCGTTTTCCATAATTTCCGTTATATATTTAAAGGGATTTTATGAAACTTCGCTTGAGAACAGATATTCGGACAAGCTTGAGAGCGTTTATAAAAGTATTGAGAGCAGCTTGCAAAGTATATCGCAGAATGTACGTTTTCTCGAGATGGACGAAGCGTTTATGAACACCGTTAAAGGCAGTCCGGTATCCGGCAATGTAAAAAAAAGCTGCCGGCAGCTTAAACGCTTTGTTATGGATTATCCAATGGTTGAAAATGCGTGTATTGTCGACAGAGGCTCCAACACCGTCTATACTGCCGAAGGCGCCGTGGAATACACGGAATTTTTTGAAAAAAACTTTAAATATGAAAATTATAACGCAGAGTATTGGAAAAATTACAGGAATGTAATATCCGAAAAACAGATATTGCCCCCGACAGAGGTTACGCATTATGAGCAGGTAAGCAATGTTATTCCCATTGTTTTTGCGAAAATAGGGAACACATATACCAGCAATCTTCTGATAATAAATATTTCCGTAAGCGAAATATTTAATGAAATCGAAAAAAACAGCTCGCAGGTTGAGGCGGTATATGAAATAATAAACAAGCACAACGGCAAAAGGGTTACGCGCGACGGACTTTCCGAGAATGTTTTGCCTACGGATTTTATTGAAAATATCCTTGAAAAAAACTATGTCAGGTTTAATTATAAGCTGTCGGGGAAAAACGTTCTTGTGTTTGCTTATTCTCCGACGCGCTCCATACTGGGATATTCGTATATGGCGCTTGTGCCGAAAAGCGTGATAAATAAAAGTATTTACAGTGCAGTAATTGTTATGCTTCTGGCGTGGATAATTCTGATTTCGATAATCCTTATTGTTTCGAGATATTCGGTAAAAAAGCTGTATGCGCCTATTGAGAATACTATCAATATGATATCGGGCAACGATGATTTTAATGCAAAAACTGCTGAATTTGTGTCGATAAACCAGTATATCAGGCGTACGATGAAAATGCAGAAAAACTTTTTGCCGCTGATTCACGAGAGTCTGCTGAGTGATTTCTTGAAACAGAGTAATCCGAATGATAAGAAAATCAAAGCCGACCTTGAGGAAAACGGGCTTGTATTTGAAAATCCCATGTTTTGCGCGGCAATTTTAAAAATACACCGCACCGCACGCTATTATAAGGAGTTTTCCGGAATTGACCATGATGAGCTATTTGAGAAGCTTTTGGATTCTCTTTGCCTGTGCTTTCCCGAGAGTTATAATGCATATGGCTTTCGGGATAATGACGGTAATTTGTGTGTGTTGTTCAATGCAGATTCAACTGCGTCTGTAGAGGTTGTGTCGGAGGTTCTTGATAAGTTTTGTTTATACCTTGAACAGGACAAGGACAGTATACGTATTAAAGCTGCTGCAGGCGGATTTTATGAAGGCTTTGGCGGCTTGAAAAAATCATATGATGAGGCAGTCCCGAAGCTTTCGGGTGTAACTGTTTCGCCTGATTCGGAGCCTGAAAACAGGCATTTTAAAAAGAAAACAAAGATTGTTAATATTGAAACTACGCTTAATAACTATCTTTTGACAGGCAACGTTAAGCTTGCGCGGGAATATGTTAACACAATCGTTGAAAATGAGCTTGTAAATAATAACCAAATCGCGCTTTATAACCTTTATGTAAGGATAATAAACACAATTGTAAATGTTATGATAGTGCGCGGACTTTCTTATGAGGGCATCAAGGCCTCCGAAATTGACGTTACCAAGCGTTTCTTTTCTCTTGCTGTGCAGGATTTAAGCAGTGAAATTGAAAATTTGCTTGACGTTATAGAGGAAAATATTTTTGTTTCAAAGGTTAATGTTGATGAAATAGCTTTGTATATTCAAAATAATTATACAAAAGATATGAATTTAAATGAGCTTGCGGAAATGTACGGCACCTCCGCATCATATCTTTCTCGTGTTTTAAAAGAAAAACTGGGAGTGACGTTTGTTAATTATATAGGAAGGCTGCGTGTGGAAAATGCAAAGGAGCTTTTGGAGAAAACCAATCTTTCGGTTACGGAAATAGGCGAGAAATCCGGCTTTGTAAACAGAAACGCTTTCACCAGGGTGTTTAAAGCCTCTACCGGAGTAACCCCGTCAGAATACAGAAAAATCAAGGTAAAATAACATTGCAAATCAGCCAAAACCCTGTAACAACAGGCTTTTGGCTGATTTTTTCATTATGTGGTAAAAAAACGGTGCAAAGTCAAAAATGCGCTCTTGAAAATTAAAAATACATTTGCTATGATGATTGTACGATAAATATTAAATGGAGTTGATAAAATGAAAAGCAGTTTGA
>CAJLYO010000040.1 GCA_905210885.1 uncultured Eubacteriales bacterium
AAATTATTGCGTCCGGTCCGAAAATGTTAATAAGGCTCTTAACGCCTACCGCAAGCCAGTCAAGATAATCCTCAAAAACTGCTTGTGCAGTCTTGCAGCCCTCGTCCAAAGCGTCAAATATAAGTGCACCGTTCAGGCTTTCGTTGTTTTCTTTGTACTTTTTGTAAAGAATGCTGTCGGTATTTTCCTTTGCGGAATTTTCGGCATTTTTAACCAACGCCGTTACCGAGGCGTATTTTTCCCAGCAGCCTGTCTGACCGCATGAGCAGGGGATTCCGCCTTGTGCCTGGACTATAATATGTCCGATTTCGCCCATGCTGCTTCTGCCGTGGCAAATTCTGCCGTCAATTATTATTCCGCCGCCTATGCCTGTGCCGAGCGTTACCATTATAATGTTGTTGTACTTCTCGCCCGAGCCAAACTCAGACTCACCAAGAGCCGCGCAGTTTGCATCATTGTCAACAGTTACGGGCAGACCTATGTATTTTTTCAGCTCTCCGGCAAGGTCAACATTTTTGAACGGAAGGTTTACGGCGTCAACAATACCGTTTCTTATAAATCCGGGAGTTCCCACGCCTACGGATTTTACCGGGTAATCCTTAATAATTTTTAAGCACTCATCCGCGATATCCTTAATGCATAAGTCACATGAGGTTTGATTTGTGGGAATCATGCTTTTGTAACGGACTTCCTTTCCGTCCACAACCGCAAATTTCACACTTGTTCCGCCGATGTCCACACCAAGCTTTACGCCGGAGTATGCGTCCTTATCGCATATAAGCACAACGTCGGGGTGAACCTTAAGCATCGTAGCCGGAACAGATGTGTTGATATCATTGTCCAAAAGCTCTGACAAAACGCGGCTTTTTGAAACGCCGGTTGCTATAAGAATGATTTTTCTTGCCTTTAAAATCGTGGAAATTCCCATTGTTATCGCTTTTTTCGGCACTTCGTCGGCACTGTTGAAAAAGCGGGAGTTTGCCTCGATTGTATTTGCTGTAAGATTTGTAAGATGTGTTGCTGAATTAAGGTTTGCGTCAGGCTCGTTAAATCCGATATGTCCGTTTTGTCCTATGCCCAGGACCTGCAGGTCGATGCCGCCGCATGCCGTTATAGCTGAGTCGTAATCCGCACACTCTTTTTCGATGTCCTTTGCCTCGCCGTTGGGAATGTGAATATTTTCAGGCTTTAAGTTAACGCGGCTGTAGAGATGCTTGTTCATAAAATAATAATAGCTTTGGTCATTATCGTGGGAAATGGGATAATACTCGTCAAGATTAAAGGTTTTAATCTGAGAAAAGTCCAAATCCATTTCGGAAAGCTTGTTGTACATTCCTACGGGTGATGACCCGGTAGCAAGACCCAAAACCGAGTCCGGCTTTAATATAACCTGTGCCGCAACGATTTCGGCGGCTTTGTTTGAAACTTCTTCATAATTGTCACATACTATTACTCGCATAATTTTTGCCCCTATCTGTAATATTTTTTAACAATTTCATTCATTTTGTCCATCTTGTTGTCCATATCCCATACAAGCTTGAACTGGTTTTTTGCTCTGTCAAGATTGTGCTCCGGATACGCGGTTTTAAAGTAGTTGTCGCCGTCAAGATAATCCGTCAGAAAACGCACGCCGCATTCAAGAGTCAGAAGCTTTGCGGAAAATGCCAGAAGTTCTGCTTCTTTGGGGGTAATTCTGCCTTCAACACCCTCTAAAAAGCCCTTTGTGTATTCCTCAAACAGCGATAAATCCATCGAAACCTTGAATAAATCCTTTTCGTCTTCCAAGGCCGTGCTCGCTCCGAAACGGATTGAGTCGCCGAAATCGTAAAGCATAGAACCGGGCATAACCGTATCCAAATCGATTACGCACAGTGCGTCGCCGCTTTTTGTGTCAAACATAATGTTATTAAGCTTTGTATCGTTATGAGTAACACGGAGGGGAATCTCCTTATTGTTTATCGCCTCAATAACGGGATAAGCGTCCTTTTCGTGGGCAAGGGCAAATTTGATTTCATTTTCTGCGGTTTTTGCTCTGCCTGCTTTGTCAGCCTTTAAAGTGTCCTTGAAAATCTCATATCTGTTTACGGTGTTATGAAAATCCGGTATTGTTTCATAAAGCTTTTGCGCCGGGAAATCCCTTAACATACTTTGAAATTTACCGAAAGCTTTGCCGGAACTGTAGAACTGCTTTTTGTCCTCAATCAGCTGATAGCAAATTGCGTCGGCAATGAAAAGATACGCACGGAATATACTGCCGTCAGGCTCTTTGTGATACATTTTGCCGTCTGTTGCCGGTATAAGAGTAAGAGTCTCGCGCTTCGGATTACCTCCGTTTTCTTTTATAATTTCCGCAAGGTAACTTGTGACCGCAACAATGTTATCGATAACCTGTACCGGGTTTTTGAAAACCGAGTTGTTAACACGCTGAATTATATACTTCTCCTTGCTGGTTGTTATAAGATATGTATCGTTAATGTGACCTTCGCCGTATGACTGGGCGAAAACAAAATTCCCTTCAAGGGCGAAACATCTGCTTATTTTTTCCAAATCGTACTGCATTTTATCCTGCCTCCTTACAACAATAATATAACACGTTACTAAATAATATTATTTATCAAATCGGGCAAAATATTTGACATTTCGGACGTAATAAGGTAAAATGGTTAAAAAGGAGGCGGCATAAATGGACAATTTTCAGCTGACACCGTTAAAAAGCGTGTTTAATGTTTCAAAGATAGTGACGGTACATTATTTTGAGTATGAAAAAAACTATTCTTACATAGGTGAAAGCCATGATTTTTGGGAAATGGTTTATGCAGATAAAGGCGATTTTGAAATACAGGCAGGGAACGAAGTAAAGATTTTAAACCGCGGTTTTGCCGTGTTTCATAAGCCCGGGGAGTATCATAATCTTTGGGCAAACGGCATCGTTGCACCGAATATTGTTATTATAACATTTGTGTGCAATTCGCCGGCAATGAGCTTTTTTGAGGGAAAAATTCTGCCCCTTTCAGACCTTGATAAAAACCTTCTTGCACAGATTATACGCGAGAGTATAAGGGCGTTTTCCACTCCGCTGGAGGACACGTTTTCCACGGGAATGGTACGGCGCGAGGAGCAGTATTTCGGCTGTGAACAAATGATAAAGCTTTCGGCGGAACAGCTTTTGATTTCTCTGTATAGGAATTTCGGCGGAACAAAAAGCAACACCACAACCTTAAAGCGCGGTTTGGAGCATGATATACTGAATAAAACGCTTAATTTTCTTGAAACGAATATATGCAGACAGCTTACCTTCGGCGAGATTTGCTCTGCTGTCGGTGTCAGCGGAACAAGCTTGAAAAATGTATTTAAGGAGCGTATGGGCGAGGGCGTTATGACGCATTTTGCCAAAATGAAAACGGAAACCGCAAAAAGTATGATAAGAGAAGGAAACTATAATATTACGCAGATTGCCGCGTATCTTGGGTTTGATTCCATTCACGTTTTTTCAAGGAGATTCAGACAGGTCACGGGTATGTCGCCTACGGAATACGGAAAATCCGTCAAGGTTGAATTTGAATAAGAAAACCGGCTGTTAAAAAGGACAGCCGGTTTGTTATTTATTTCAGCACCGAAATAGCCTCGGTAATTGTTTTCTCGTATGCCTCTTTGCCGTATTTATCAACTTCTGCCTTATTCTTTTCGCCGTGGGTTAAGCAGCCGGCGCCGCCGATACAGCCGCCGGTGCATGCCATACCTTCGATAAAGTTGCCGTCAAGAACGTTTTTGCTCTTTTTAAGAAGCGCCGTTCTGCATGCCTCGATTCCGTCACAGGGAACTGCCTTTAACTCAAAGTCCGTAATTCCGTGTTCGGCAAGACCCTGTTTAACCGCATCGGAAAGTCCGCCACTGCGCGCAAAAATTCTGCCGAAGTAGGAGGCGTTATCCAAAACGTCTTCTGAAAGAGTTGTTATATCAATGTCTTTGCTGTCGTACAGCGCCTGAAGCTCCTCAAATGTCATGGCTGCGTCAACGTACGGTTTTACCTTATCAAGCTGAACTTCGGCTTTTTTCGCGGTGCAGGGACCGATAAACACAACCTTCGCACCCCGGTCGTGCTCTTTTATATATTTCGAAATTGCGCCCATGGGGGAAAGATTGTGTGAAACGTGGGGAACCAACGCCGGGAAGGATTTATGAACATAGTCCACAAATGCCGGACAGCATGAGCTTGTTAAAAATCCTTTTTCCGCAAGCTCGGCAGACTCTGCATAAGCCACCATATCGGCGCCCAGAGCAGCCTCAATAACGGTATAGAAACCGAGTTTTTTCAGTCCGTCAATTACCTGACCCAGTTTTGCGTAGGTAAACTGGCTTGAGATAGAAGGTGCAACAACGGCATAAACTTTGTATTTTGTATTGTTTTCGCTTTTTTTGATAATGTCGATAACGTCCAGGATATACGACTTATCCATAATTGCGCCGAAGGGGCACTGGTACACGCACGCTCCGCAGGATATGCATTTATCGTTGTCAATTTTTGCGGATTTGTCGGCATTTGTTGAAATCGCCTTTATCTTGCATGCGTTCTGGCACGGACGCTTTTTGTTTATTATCGCGGAGAAGGGACAAACCTTTGCACATGCTCCGCAGTCAACACATTTTGATTTGTCTATATGGGCTACGTGATTGTCGTCAAATGATATAGCGCCGCGGCGGCAGACATCCTCACAGCGGTGGGCAAGACAGCCGCGGCAGGAGTCGGTCACGTCATAGCCGCCCATAGGGCACTCATCGCAGGCTATTTCTATAACCTCAATAACGTTTGGGTTTTCTTTGTTGCCGCCCATTGCAAGCTTAACACGCTCGCCTAAAATTGCGCGCTCCTTGTAAACACAGCAGCGCATTGTGGGGGTGTTTCCGGGGACAATTTTCTTGGGAATATCCAATACATGGTCAAGCAGAGTGCCTGCCCATGCTTCTTTAGCAACCTCGCGCAGTACCTTGTATTTTAAGTGCTGCACCTTGGTGTCAAATTTTCTCATTTAAATATCACCGCCTAAAAATAGCTTACTTTTATTCTTTTACCCATTTCCTTAAGACATTTTGAAAGGTCTTCAACCAAATTCATCTTGATATTAAAGTTTATGGGCAGATTTGGGTTCTGATGAGCCGGGTTAATCGCACGGCCTACGTAAAAATTAATGTCTGTGGCTTCCTCGAAAAGCATACGGCATATTAAAGACGCGCCGTCTTTTTTGTAGCCCCAGTGTTCGTAGCTTTCGTTATTTTTAAGATAGTCTTTTGCGTATTCCAAAACCTTGTTTATTGTTATAACACCCTCGGTAACCAAATCGACGCCCTCAATTTCCGCAATGGGAGGAACGTCCGAGCTTTCAAAGCTCAGGCTCGCCTTAAGAGGCTTTCTTAAATATTTTGCGGCAATGGAGGAGGTAGTGCCGCCGCACACAATGTGTTTTCCTTCTTTTGAGAAAAACAGCGACATCATTCTGTTTGCGTCATCTCTGTTTGAGGGGGGACCGAAAAGAAGGTTAACCGGCGAGCGCCTTCTTATTCTCACAACGCACGCTGTTGCGTCATCGCCGGGTTCGCCGCCATACAGCTTAAAGCACTCGTCCACAAGTATTGTGGCAAGGGTTTTTGCGGTAAAATCTCCGGCGGAAATGGGCTCTAAAAATTCGATTATATCCTCGCGTTTCCAGCCGAAGTTATATGCCATGCCTATTCCGGCATGGGGGCAGCCGTCGCTCATTGCAACAAAGGTGTCGTTTTCCTGAAGCTTTATTACCGATTTGTAAATTTTCTTTCCGTCAATGTTAAGCTCGGATTTTTCGTATTCGGTGTTTTGAAAATCCCGCAGGAAAATAATATGGGGGTTATCGTACTGTATAAGCTCCGCCGTTTCGTTATCTATTAAATGAATAATGGAAAAGGTGGAGTATGCCACACCCCTTACCGAGCATATGGGCAGGGTTGCCGCGATTGTGGAAACACATTCCTCAAGTGAAAGACCTTCTGCCATCATTGTGGATATTATCTTTGACGTAAGAGTTGACAAAATGCTTGCCTTAACTCCGCTGCCCAAGCCGTCCGCCAAAACTATAACTGTTGAATTTTCGCCCTGGTCGACTATGTCCACATGGTCGCCGCAAAGCTGTTCTCCGAAATGATTTATGCTTTTATACCCAATGTCCGCACATAAATTATTCATCGGTTATCGTCTCCTTAAGCTTTGTCAGTGCAATTTTTGTTTCCGCCGCGGTTTCGCCCAGAAGGGACGCAATTTCCTGTACAATGCGCATTTGCTTGTCTACTACCTTATCCGCGATTTCAACGGTCTGGCGGCTGACGTTTTCCTTTTTCTCACGGGCGTTTTCTTCGTCTGTAATATCGCGCATTATGCACACAAGCACCCGTGATTCCTTGTCATACACGATTGTTTGTTCCACATAGCGCTCATATTCCGCAAGGTACTGTCTTTCGTTGCGCACGCTTTTTCCCGTTCGTAAAACGTCCATGAAAAGCTTGGGGTCGAGCACGCGCACAATAAGGTCACCCATAATATCGGAGGGGTTTTTAAGGTTCATGATTTTCAGCGCCGCGTGGTTTATCTGCTGAACCTCAAGCGCTTCGTTTAAAACTATAAGTCCGTTGGGGGTGTTGCTTACCATTATATCGGAAAAGCTTTCCGCTTTATCTTTAAGGTAAGGAAGGCACATGGAAATTTCCGCCTTGCCCTGGTATATGGCAACCGCCTTTTCACGGCATGTGTTATATCCGCACGAGCCGCAGTTTAATTCGTCCGATGGCTTGAATTTGCCCATTTGACGGAGAATTTCGCCGATTTCCCTGTCTGACGGCGTGGGGAGCTTTTTGTCAATTGCCGTAAATGTTTTCTTAATTTCTAAGTTATCCGGCTGGTCTACGATAAAGTCCTTTGTTCCGGCAAAATCCGCAACAGCCATGTAATCCATAACCGGCGAGCGGTGGAATTTTTCCATAACCGGGCCGCCGACGCAGCTTCCGGCGCATGCCGACATTTCGATGAAGCATTTGTGAACATTGCCGTTTTCAATGTCGCGCAGGGCGGAAATGCAGTTTTCAACGCCGTCTATTGCCATGTAGTTATAACCCGGGTTATCAAGCGCCATGGTTTTTAATATGCCGCCTGTTGTCGGGAAAAACCGCGCACGGCTGTTTTCATCGCGGTCTGTTTCTTTTTCAAGTTCAACGCTGCTTTCCTTAAGCCAGTTTGTGAGTTCGTCAAATGTTAAAACGGCGTCAACAATACCGCCGTAATATTCCGCCTCGTCTTTTTTTGCAACGCACGGACCGATAAATACCGTCTTCGCATCGGGGTGGCGCTTTTTTATGTCCAGGCAGTGCGCCTGCATGGGCGACATCACGTCCGCAAGAAAGCGCAGCTCGTTGGGAAAATATTTCTGGACAAGCAGGTTTATGGAGTGACAGCATGATGTTATGATAACGTCGCGTCCGTCCTCGTTAATCATTCGCTCATATTCGCGCTTTACGATTGTCGCGCCGATGGCGGTTTCCTCTGCATCCGCAAAACCCAAAGCCTTCAGTGCCTTTCTCATTGAGGCTATGCCCACGCCTTCGTAGTTTGCGATAAATGACGGTGCAAGGCTTACGTAAATCGGGTCGCCGCTTTGCAAAAGCACCTTTACTTTTTCCGTTTCGTCAACAATTTGCTTTGCATTCTGGGGACAGACAACAAAGCACTGTCCGCACAAAATACATTCGTTTCCTATTATATACGCTTGATTGCCGGAAAATCTGATAGACTTTACCGGGCAGTGTCTTATACATTTGTAGCAGTTTTTGCAGTTTGACTTTTTAAGGGTCAGACAGTTTGCCATAAATTCACACCTCTTATTTATTCAAAACGTTTTTATTGAAAAAATCGTCAACCGTCTCCGGGCTGAGCGAGAAAAATTCATCGTCTGCAGTAACGCATACGCCCTCCTGGCATCTGCCCAGGCAGAAGGTGCCGGAAAGCTCTACCTTATCCTCAAGCTTGTTCTGCGCAATAAGCTCCTGAAGGCGCTCAACGACCTGCCTTGAGCCTTTGATATGACATGATGAACCGATACATACTGTTATTTTCATTTTGTTTCCTCCTTGTATTACAGACATACTTTGTTACATTTTATCATATTTTGTCGGCATAATCAACATGTTTAAAAATTTTTTTAAAAAAGTATTGACAACCAAAAAATAATGTGCTATTATCATCATAGAGCGTATGAGTACATAATAGTACACTTTAGAAAGGAGCCGGTTATGTTTGGAATTTCATTAAACAATAAGCAGCCAATATACGAGCAGCTTTGCGACAGCATAACGAAATTGGTTATAAGCGGTGTGCTTGAGCCAAATTCGCCGCTGCCGTCGGTGCGCGAAACTGCGGCGGAGCTTGCCGTAAATCCCAATACGGTGCAAAAAGCCTTCACGGAGCTTGAACGCAGCGGGGTTGCCTATTCGGTGAACGGCAAAGGCCGTTTTGTTACGGACGATATTGAACTGCTTAGAAAGAACATGTTGAAAAGCACATTGGAAGAAATCAAGCCGTATGTTTTGCAGCTTAAAAAATACGGTGCTGACAAAAAAACGGTTGTATCGGAAATCGAGAAAATGTATGGGGAGGATGGGCAATGATAAGGACAGAAAAGCTTTGCAAAACCCTTGACGGCAACGTTGTGCTAAAAGACCTTAACCTGTCGGTAAAACGCGGCAGCATTTACGGTCTTATAGGCTCAAACGGCGCCGGAAAGTCAACGCTTTTAAATATTTTGTCCGGTATTTACAAGGCAGACTCCGGCGAGGCGGAGATATACGGCAAAGATATATATGAAAACACGAAAATCAAGGGCAAAACCGCATATATAACAGACGACCCGTTTTACTTCACCGGGTACACCGTTGACGAAACTGCGCGGTATCTTGACAATATTTACGAAAGCTTCAGCATGGAAAAATACAGGTCTGTCGCTGAGATTTTCCCCATTGATACGTCTAAGAAAATAAGCACGTTTTCAAAGGGAATGAAGCGCCAGGTAAGCATAATTTTGGCGATTGCTCAGTGTCCGGAAATTCTTTTGTGCGATGAAAGCTTTGACGGTCTTGACCCGGTTATACGCCAAATGGTAAAAAGACTTTTGGTAAGCGAGGTTGCCCAAAACGGCATGACGGTTGTTATTTCTTCTCATAACCTTCGTGAAATGGAGAATTTGTGCGATACAATCGGCGTTTTGCACGACCACAAAATAATTCTTGAAAAAAGCGTTTCCGATATTAAGGACACAATCCACAGGTTCCAGGCGGCGTATAAGCCAATGATTGACATTGCAAGCCTTGAAGCCGAGCTTGATATCGTAAGTAAAAGCTTAAGAGGAAATATATTAGAGCTTGTGGCGCGGGGCGACGCGGATAAAATCGAGGCTGTTCTGGAAAAGTATAATCCTTTGCTTGTGGATAAAACGGAGCTTACTTTGGAGGACATATTTATTTGTGAAATGGAGGTAAGCGGATATGACTTCTCTAAAATCCTGCTTTAATTTCAAGCTGTTTCGCGAGTCGTTTAAACAGCAGAAATATATTATGATTTTACATACGATAATGCTGTTTGTCGTAACGACGCTCCCGGCGCTTGTGGCAAAAAACAATATGGACACCGCCATGAGCCGGGCAAGCGTAGATTACAGCTATATGCTGCGTGACATAGCGATGTATTTAAGCGGAATGAACCCTGCTATGATGCTGCTTTTAACTGCGGCGTCGGCGGTTACTGCAATGTGGATTTTCGGATATTTGTATAAGCGTTCCTCAATGCAGTTTTATAATTCTATGCCCCATACCAGAGAATGTGTGTATATTTCAAGGGCGCTGTCCGGTATTGCGGCGCTTATTCTGCCGCTGATTCTGGTATATGCGGTAAACTCGGTTGTATATAGCGCTGTCGGTGTGGCAGGGGCAATTGAAGGGCTTTCAATGTTTAAGTCGTTTTTGAAGGTTGTGCTTTACTACTGCTGTGTTTATTCGGTGTTCTGCTTTGGTGCGTCTGTTGCCGGAAACTACTTCGCACAGGCTGTTGCGCCGGCGTTTGTGTTCCTTGTATATTTTGTTTCCACAGGTATATTTTATGTTGCGGTGCAGGCATGGTTCACGCGTCTTTCGATACGGTTTTACTATGAAGCGGCGTATATTTTTCCGCCGTTGCTCTTAGCGGACAGCTACGGTGCGGCAGCATCGGTATTTAATTATGTGTACACAGTAATTTATACACTTGTGTTTATGTTTCTGGGTCTTGTGCTTTACAAATTCAGAAAAAGCGAAAACACCGGCAAATTTTTCGCCTACGGTGCAATAAGTGTATTTTTAAAGTATTACACGACGTTTTTTGCGGCGATGCTTGCCGGGGCATTTATGGCTGAGATGTCCAACAATAACCCGGCACTTACGTTTTTCGGATACATCCTCGGTGCTTTTTTGTGCTTTATAATTGTCCAGGCGGTTTTCGAGCGCAATTTCAAGGCTATGTTTTCAAATATGAAAAGACTTGCGGTTTACGCCGTAATTGTCAGCGGTGATGCTCACGCTCGTGCTTTCGCTGCCCT
>CAJLYO010000041.1 GCA_905210885.1 uncultured Eubacteriales bacterium
TTCCGGATACGCTTGATACCAAGATTTATGACGAGATAATCGCCGTTGAAAACGAGGACGCATTTAAAACAGGCAGAGAAATTGCACGCGGCGAAGGCGTGCTTGTGGGAATTTCCTCGGGCGCTGCTGTTTATGCGGCTTCCGTACTGGCAAAAAGACCCGAGAACAAGGGCAAGACAATAGTTGCGCTGCTGCCCGATACAGGCGACAGATACCTTTCGACTCCTATGTTTGCAGACTGATTTTAACAGCAAGCCGTGTTTCATCATAAACTGTATTAGAATATAATATAAGGAATGATGAAATATGCGAAAAATTTTTGCGGCAGTATTGTCTGTTGTTATGTTGACGCAGCTTTGCGTGTTTGCCTTTCCGCCTTCTTCAGATACGCTGTATGAAGGGATTGACGTAAGTCAGTGGCAGGGCGAAATAGATTTTGAAAGGGTAAAAAACGATAATATAAGGGTTGTGTATATCCGCTCAAGCGAAGGCTTCGGGTATACCGACCCGTATTTTCGCGTTAATTATGAAAAAGCAAAAGCTGCCGGGCTTAAAGTAGGATTTTATCACTATATGACGGCAGAAACGCCGGAACAGGCTCGTATTCAGGCACGGTTTTTTGTTTCACTGATTAAGAATATGGATTTTGACTGCCGTCTTGCTATGGATTACGAATACTTTTACGGACTTAACAAGGCGCAGATTAATGCGGCGGCACGTACGTTTTTATCGGAGGTACAGCGTTTATCGGGTAAAGCTGTTGTGCTGTACAGCGACGCATATGACGCGGCGGAGGTTTTTGAAATTACACAGTATCCCGTATGGGTGGCAGACTACGGAACAAGCGAACCGCAAAACGGCAACTGGAAAACGTGGATTGGCTTTCAGTATACCGATGCCGGGCGGATAAACGGGATAATAGGCAGAGTTGACAGAGATAAGTTTACGTCTGAAATTTTTCTTTCAGATGACGGCGAGTCTGATGTGTACACCGTGCAAAAGGGTGATACTCTCTGGGCGATTGCGGTAAAGTACGGTACTACGGTTTCGGAACTTGCAAGGCTTAACGGTATTTCAAATCCTAATCTGATTTATCCGGGGCAAAGGCTTGTACTGCCGAAAAGCCGTATTTCCTATACGGTAAGGCGCGGCGATACTCTTTGGGGCATTGCGCAAAAATACAAAACTTCCGTGAAAAAGCTTGCCGATATTAACAAAATAAGCAATCCGTCTTTGATATATCCCGGCGAGGTAATCTATATCAATTAAATTCTATGTGTAGATACACAACGAAAACGGCAGAATATGCCGTTTTTTTGTTGCATAACTTACATTGCTATATGGTTGCAAAAGGGAAAATTTTGTGGTATAATGTATTTTGCAACAGGGGGATTTTTTGAATGAAAAAAACTTACGTAACGTCTATGCCCAATCATATAGGAGCGTTTTTGAAGGCGAGCAGGTGTTTTTCTGCGCTTAATATCAACATCACCCGTGTAAGCTATAACAAGGCTGTTGATTCCCATACGCTGTTTATCGACGCGGAGGGCACGGCGCAGCAGCTTGAAAAAGCGGACGCAGAGCTTGAGAAAATCGGATATTTGCAGGACAATAAAAGCAAGGTGAGTATTGTTCTGATAGAATTTTGTCTGAAAGATGTCCCGGGGAGCGTTACGGATATTCTGACCCTTATTAATGACTTTAATTTTAATATTTCATATATGAGCTCACAGGAAAACGGCTCGGACTTTCAGCTTTTTAAAATGGGGCTGTATGTTGATGATGCGCAGAAAATTTCGGACTTTTTGAAGGAAGCAAAAAAACTTTGCACGGTCCGCGTTATCGACTACAGCGGCTCTGAAAAAGTATATGATAACAGCATTTTTTACAATACATACGTTAACGGTCTTTCACAGCTTATGGGGCTGTCCGAAAAAATTAAAAATCAGCTTTTGGTGCATGTCAATCTTGCTATGCAAACTCTTGACGAACAAGGTTTGTCGCCTTACCGCACCTTTGACAGTATAAACAAATTTGCTGAGCTTTTATCGGTTTCTCAGAATGAAAATTTTTCACCAAGAATAAGTACTCACAAAATAACGGAAAATACGGAAATTGCACTTATAGAACCGCCATGCGGCAGTAATACCGCCATAATCAAAAGTAACGGAAGGTATCTTTTTGTTGACAGCGGTTATGCTTGCTACAAAGAGGAAATGCTTAAAATTTTCAGAAAACTTATTCCAGAATACGATACGATTGAAAAATCAATGCTTTTGACTCATGCAGATGTTGACCACGGTGGACTTTTAAATGAGTTTGACAAGATTTATGCAAGCGTTAAAACCGCGGCGTGCCTGAAAAACGAATTTGAGGGCAAAAACGGTTTCCGTGAGGAAAACCCGCTGCATAAGCCGTATATAAGCATATGCAAAATTCTTACCTCGTACATGCCGCCAAACCCCGAAAAAGTTGTTCCTCTTTGGGATAACCGCGAAAAACTGAATGACCCGCTTACGCAAATCGGGACATTTGATTTCGAGGAACTGCATTTCGAAGTTTACGAGGGCAAAGGCGGACACCTGCCGGGCGAGGTTGTGCTTATTGACTACAACAGGCATCTTGCATTTACCGGTGATATTTATGTTAATGTGCACGGTCTTACACCCCAGCAGACGGAATACAACAAATACGCGCCGATTCTTATGACGTCTGTTGATACCGACCCGAAGCTGTGCGCTATGGAACGCAGAGCCGTAATGCAGCGGCTTGGCGTGGGCGACTGGCAGATTTTCGGCGCTCACGGGTTTAAAAAGGATTACTCTGTTAATTCATAATTTACATATGAAAGGAAATGATTGCTTATGATGAAAGTTGCGGTTATAATGGGCAGCGACTCTGATTTGCCCGTTATCAAAAAAGGACTGTCGGTTCTGAAAAAATTCGGCGTTCCCTTTGAGGTGCGTGTAATTTCTGCCCACAGGACGCCCTATGACGCGGAAAAATTTGCGGCAAATGCTTCCGATAACGGCTTTGGCGTAATTATCGGCGCTGCCGGAAAAGCGGCTCACCTTGCCGGAGTTTTGGCGGCGTTTACGACGCTTCCGGTTATAGGACTTCCAATAAAATCGTCCACAATGGACGGACTTGATTCGCTTTTGTCGATGGTTCAGATGCCAAAGGGTATCCCGGTTGCAACGGTTGCAATTGACGGAGCGGAAAACGCGGCGCTTTTGGCTGTTCAGATTCTGGCGCTTTCCGATAAAGGGCTTTCCGATAAGCTTTTCGAATATAAAAAAGAAATGGCGGAGGAAGTAAAACGTAAAGACGCTGCATTGCAGCAGGAAATAAATAATTTGTAAAGGAGTCTGTTAAATGAAAAAGCTTGATTTACTGTATGAGGGAAAGGCAAAGAAGGTTTACACAACCGACAATGAGGACTATCTTATTGTAGATTACAAAGATGACGCAACAGCTTTTAACGGTGAGAAAAAAGGTACAATCAGCGGTAAAGGCGTGATAAATAACAGAGTTTCCAACCACCTGTTTAAAATGCTTGCGGAAAAAGGCATAGAAAACCACTTCGTTGAGGAACTTTCCGACAGAGAGACGGTTGTGAAAAAGGTTGAAATTGTTCCTCTTGAGGTAATCGTAAGAAACATTGCGGCAGGCAGCTTTTCAAAACGCTACGGCGTTGAAGAGGGCAGAAAGCTCTTGTGCCCCACACTGGAGTTTTCCTATAAAGATGACGCTTTGGGCGACCCCCTTATTAACTCGTATCATGCAAAGGCTTTGGGGCTTGCAACAGATGAGGAAATCAAAAAAATCAGTGATATGGCATTCGCTGTCAATAAATTTTTAAGCGAATATCTTCTCAATATCGGAATTAAGCTTGTTGATTTTAAGCTTGAGTTCGGCAGATTTAAAGGCAACATTATTCTTGCTGACGAAATTTCACCCGATACATGCCGTTTTTGGGACAAGGATACAAATCAAAAACTTGATAAAGACCGTTTCAGACGCGATTTGGGCAATGTAGAGGACGCATACAAGGAGATAATGTCAAGAATGCTTGGCGAATAATTTTAAGGAGAGTGTACAATGCAGAACAGTTATAAGGACGCAGGCGTTGACGTTCACGCAGGCTACGAAGCGGTAAGACTTATGAAAGAACATGTTGCGCGCACGGTTACAGAGGGCGTTTTGTCCGGTATCGGCGGTTTTGGCGGTTTGTTTGAGATTGACGCTTCAAAGTTCAATAATCTCGTGCTTGTTTCGGGTACCGATGGCGTGGGCACAAAGCTTAAGGTTGCAATGCTGAGCGATAAACACGACACAATCGGTCAGGACTGTGTGGCTATGTGCGTTAACGACATAGTTTGTTCCGGCGCAAAGCCGCTGTTTTTCCTGGATTATATAGCGGTTGGCAAAAATTATCCCGAAAAGGTTGCGAAAATCGTAAAGGGCGTGGCTGACGGCTGCGTTTTATCCGGCAGTGCTTTAGTCGGCGGTGAAACTGCCGAAATGCCCGGTTTATATGATATTGACGAGTATGACCTTGCAGGCTTTGCAGTGGGCGCTGTTGAAAAAAGCGAAATAATTGACGGAAGTAAAGTAGCCCCCGGCGACGTTTTGGTGGGTATAGCCTCTTCCGGTATACACAGCAACGGTTATTCTCTGGTGCGCAAGATTTTCGGCTTGAACAGCGAAAACGCTAAGGCAAACCTTGAGATAAAATATGACGGACTGGACTGTACTTTGGGCGAAGAGCTTTTAAAGCCTACAAAAATTTACGCAAAACAAATGCTTTCTGTTATTGAAAAATTCGACGTTAAAGCAATTTCCCATATTACGGGCGGCGGATTTTACGAAAATATTCCGCGTATGCTCCCAAAAAATGCAAAAGCGGTTATCAAAAAGGATTCTTTCCCGATTTTGCCTATATTTAAGCTTATGGCGGAAAAAGGAAACGTTTCGGAACAGAATATGTTCAACACATTTAATATGGGTATCGGCATGATATTTGCAATCGCACCGGAACAGGCAGACGCTGCCGTTTCTCATCTTGAAACTCTCGGCGAAAAGGCATATGTTTTGGGAACTGTTGCCGAGGGAGAAAACGGGGTAGAGCTATGTTAAATATTGCGGTTTTGGTGTCCGGCGGCGGAAGTAATCTCCAGGCTATAATTGACAATATCGAGCACGGCGAAATAAACGGGCGGATTGTTACGGTTGTTTCAAATAAACCCGGGGTGTATGCGCTTACACGCGCAAAACTTCACAATATACCGTCGGTTGTGATTGAAAGCAAGGGCAACCCGGAGTTTTCCTCACAGCTTATGCGACATCTTGAGGAAAACAATGTCGATTTGATTGTTCTTGCCGGATTTTTGTGCATTTTAAAGGACGAAATTTTAACGCGCTACAAAAACAAAATCATAAACGTTCACCCCTCGCTTATACCGTCATTTTGCGGTGACGGATTTTACGGACTTAAGGTTCATAAGGCGGCGCTTGATTACGGTGTTAAGGTAACCGGCGCAACGGTGCATTTTGTAAATGAGGTAACGGACGGAGGAAAAATAATACTGCAAAAGGCGGTGGAGGTGCTCCCGGACGATACACCGGAAACCTTGCAGCACCGCGTTATGGAGCAGGCTGAGTGGATAATACTTCCCAAGGCTGTAAAGATGTTTTGCAGCGGCGAAATTTAAGTTAAAGGAGAATATGTGATGGAGCTTTACAATATCAATGATTTGCTTACCGAAAACGAATATCCCGGCAGAGGTATAATTATGGGCAGAAAAATACCGTTTTGGCAAGTAATTCTTGTCATGATTGTAATGATTGCATTGCTTTATTGGTCAATCGTTAAAGACGCGGGAGAAAAACCGCATATTGCTTTAATGATTGCAGCACTGGTAGCAGGTATTGTTGCATGTTCAAACGGATGGAAATGGTCATATCTTGAACAGGGTATGATTGCAGCTATTCAGAGATCCATGCAGGCAATCCTGATCCTTGCGATTTTAGGTGCAATTATTTCATCTTGGATGGCAGCGGGAACGATTCCTACAATGATGTATTACGGAATCAAAGTTATTAATCCTAAAATCTTCTTAGTAACATCCTGTTTGCTTTGCAGTATTGTATCATTGGCGACAGGATCGTCATGGTCCACTGCAGGTTCCATGGGCGTAGCGCTTATGGGTGTTGCTATGGGACTTGGAATCTCTGCTCCTTTGGCAGCAGGTATGATTATCGCAGGCGCGTACACAGGCGATAAGCTTTCTCCGTTATCCGACTCAACAAACGTAGCAGCAGCTGCAGCTGAAACTCCGCTGTACGACCACGTTGGTGCTATGATGACAACGACGATTCCGAGCTTCTGTATTTCGTTCGTTCTATATTTAATCGTAGGTTTTGTGGTTATTGATACCTCTGGCTATGATGCATCTCTAGCGCAAGGGATCATGGACGCAATTGCTGACAATTTCTATCTGTCCCCATGGATTATGATTCCTGTATTGGTCGTTATCTTTGCAGCGGTTAAGAGAATCCCTGCAATTCCGTCGCTTCTGCTCGCTGCAGCAGTGGCAGCTGTAATCGCAATCTTGGCACAAGGAGCCTCCCTTCCTGATGTCCTTATCGGTCTTCAGGCAGGTTTCTCAATCGAAACAGGAAACGAATATGCAGACAGTCTTCTCAACAGAGGCGGCCTTGACTCCATGCTTTGGACTATTTCCTTAATCATGTTCGCACTTGCATACGGCGGAATGATGGAAAAGTGCAGATTCGTGGAATCCCTTATGGGCGGAATCGTTAAGAGAGTGAAATCCACAGCAAGCCTTGTTGCGGCAACCATTATCACAGGTATCATCTGCGACGTTATCCTGACTGACCAGTACCTTGCAATCATGATTCCTTCCCGTATGTTCAGAGATGAATTCGACAAGAGAGATCTTTCAAGATCCTTCCTGTCAAGAACTACAGAAGACGGTGCGACTCTGTGGTCACCAATGATTCCTTGGAACGGATGTGGAGCTTATCAGGCAGCAACTCTGGGAGTTCACAACTTTGCATTCATGCCGTTTGCATTCGTTAACCTTATCAACCCGGTACTTGCCGTTGTAATTACTGCATTCGGAATCGGCGTTAAGTATAAAGAATATGACGGATTGAGAGGTGCTGAACTCAGGGCTGCAAAGGCTAAGAAAAAAGCTGAACTCGCAGCAGCAAAGAAAGAAGCAAAATAATGAAAGAGTATATTTCCGTTGATACCAGACAAATGCGTAAATCAACGCGCATTGCGGCCATTGCGGCAGGTTTGTTTTTCATAGGACTGGGCATCATCAGACCCTCCATTTATGCGGGTCTGATCGGTGCAGTCATCATTGCGGCAATGCTCCTGAGCAAGGAGACAGTTGTTTGTGAAGAAGGAATCGTCGTAAGGTATGATGCGATTTTGTATCAATACAGAGAAGTATGGCCGTGGGAGGAAATCAAGGAGATTCACAAAGAACTTTCACCGGACTGCAAACAGTACGGACTGCATTTTATGAAGGATATCATGACCAAAAGACTTGTCTTTCCGATTCCGGAGGCAAAAGAGGTTTTGGAGTTTGCGAAAGAAATGAATCCTGAAATTCACATCGGCAATGTGAATGAATAACAAAATATGATGACTGCCGCATGGACACAAATCGATGCGGCAGTTTTTTGGTAAACTTTAACTTGACCGCCGCTGCGCGGCGGCATATATGCGCGCTACATCGGGATGCAGAGCTCAGTGCCGACTAACATGTTGTACGGGTCGATATGCGGGTTCGCGCGCATGAGCGCGTCGAGCTTGACGTTGTGCATTTTGGCGATTAAGTACAGGGTGTCTCCGGCTTTGACGGTATGTTTTTTCGTGCAGCTTTCCGGCGCGGCCGGCAGCTGATCCGCGGTTCCCGGAATGCAGAGCCTTGTGCCGATCTGCAGATTATATGGATTTTCGATACCGTTGACTTTCATCAGCAGGCTGACCGGCAGCTCGTATTTTTCGGCAATCGAGTACAGCGTATCCCCTTCACTGACTGTATAGACATCAATGCAGTACAAGCAGTTTTTCATGTATTCTCCACCTCTCTTGATTTGCGCGTCTGCCTGTGGCAAACCGCAGTCTTTTACCTTATATATATTTTGCGCTATTGAAAAATGTGCATGAATTTTGCGTGAGGCGTGGAATTTATTCCGCATACCGGGGCCAAAAGCACGTAAAAAACGGCAGATGATGAAACGAAAAAACGCTTAAATCACTGCCGTTTTTAGGATGAGCGCCATGCGCGCATAGAAATCTCAGATTTGATTTTCATTATACGCATTTTGCTTCGCGAGAAGCGACGCTCTTGTGGTTAGAAGAAGTACGCCCAGGCGAGGAAACCAAGACAGGCGATGATGCCGACATACAACGTGATGATGACCAGATAGCCCATGATGTTGCGGGCGGATAAGCCTGCGATACCCAGAGCCGGAAGCGCCCAGAACGGCTGGATCATATTCGTCCATTGGTCACCCCATGCAATCGCCATCGCTGCACGCCCATACTCGATTCCCATTTCGGTCGCTGCAGGCATGACAATCGGAGCCTGCACTGCCCACTGGCCGCCGCCGGACGGAACGAAGAAGTTAATAATACCTGCAGACAGGAACGTTAGCAGTGGGAAAGTGTATTCATTGGAAATCCTTACAGAAAAGTCCGCGATGATTGCCGCAAGCGAAATACCTGTTTCCGGATTTTTCGCGACCATCAGTCCCATAATACCCGCATAGAACGGGAACTGGAGCAGGATTCCCGCAGCACCGCTGGCTGCGCCGGTAATCGCGTCAACATATTTGCGCAGATCGCCGTGGAGCAGGATGCCAAGCGCCAAAAAAATGAGGTTGACGATGTTCAGCGACAGATTAAAACCGTTCATCGCGAAGTTATAAACGATATAGCTGAACGCGAGCAGCAGGGTGATGAACCATAAGACCTTGCTGTGCTCGATCTTCTCCGCCGGCGTATCAATCGTGTAGGTTTTTTCTTTTTCCTCCACAAGCAGGGCGGGATCAACGAGAATCGTGTGTTCAGAAGCCGGGTGCATCGCGTAGTTGACGAGGGGCATCGTGATCAGAATCAACAGACACATACCGAGGTTGACCGGATGAAAAATGGTCTCCGCGGTGCTGACTTGATAAGTAACGTCTAAAATCGTGGTTCCTTTTTCAGAACCGAGCTGCAGCGGAATGGAGCCGGAAAGACCCGCGTGCCAGATGACAAAGCCGGAGTAAGCGGACGCAATCAGCAGCGGATAGTCCACGTCTTTTGCATGCTTTGCGATTTCCTTGGCGAGCAGCGCACCCGCGATCAGACCAAAGCCCCAGTTCAGCCAGCAGCAGATGGTAGAAACGAAAGTCACGATCAGAATCGCGCGCATTTTTGTCGTGGCAGTGCGAGCAATCATACCCAGACCTTTTTTGCAAATGGATGCGGAGGCCATTGCGGAACCCAGCACCAAAACCAGTGCCATCTGCATGGAGAAAGCGAGCAGTCCCCAGATACCCGCATCGTTACCCCAGGCTGAGAGCATTTGAATCGGACCCTGTTTGGTTCCGAGCATGCCGCCGATAAAAACGATAATAGTCAGGATGATAGCGAATAAGAACGGATCCGGCAGCCACCGGTTCACAACTCTTACGCAAGCGTTTGTAAATTTCTTAAACATAAAATCACCTCGAAAAAATGATAGGAAGGGTACCTTTGTCAAGCAAAGGTATAAAAAACCGGTACACGTTAGCTTTCAATGAAAAAACCACCATGTATTCCGTATACAGTGTATTGACTTGTTAAAACGATGTCAAGCGGTCAGATAAAACCTTAGCGTGGTGTTAACAAAAAAATAACAAACTTTTTGACCGCGTAATTCCGACATGCACGCGAGCCTGTCTGCAGGGCGGAATGACTGTTTGATATCGCAGAGCATGTATCAGATCATCTATTCCATACTCAGAAGCGAGTATGAAACCGGAGGAGATCATTAAAGTTTCCAACGGCGCACATACGGAATTTCCTTAAAAACTTCACACGCCCTTCGCTTTTCTTGTATAAGGAAATATGATACAATGAAAGAATCAAGCGAAAGGAAATATGAGTATGAGAGAAAAATTCTCTAATTTTTTTAGAAATGTCAATCCGGTCATCTTGATC
>CAJLYO010000042.1 GCA_905210885.1 uncultured Eubacteriales bacterium
ACGGCAGGTAAAAGCGCGGAGTAATTTGCGTCACAACATCTGCCAGGTGTTAAAACCTAATAATGTGCAGTCAAGGCAGATGCTGTAGCATCGGCTTATTTTTGGTTGCACAAATTTGAAAGGAAGATGTAAAAATGTGCGGAATTACAGGTTACGTAGGTAAAAGAGAAGCAAAAGAAATTATTTTTAACGGTCTTGAAAAACTTGAGTACCGCGGTTATGACTCGGCAGGTATCGCAGTTATAGGCGACGGTAAAATCAAATCATCCAAAGCGACGGGAAGGCTTGCGGTTCTTCGCGAGCAGGCAAAAGGACAGGATTTATCCGGTCATGTGGGTATAGGTCACACACGCTGGGCAACCCACGGAGCTCCTTCCGTTATCAATTCACACCCCCATTTTAACAAGGACGAAACAATATATGTTGTACACAACGGCATAATAGAAAACTACAGAAAGCTTAAGAAAAAGCTTGCAAAGCACGGTTATGAGTTTATTTCTCAGACTGATACCGAGGTTATCCCCATGCTTATTGACTATTATTATGAGGGTGACCTTTTGGACGCGGTAATCAAAACCACCGCCGAACTTGAAGGAAGCTATGCAATATGTGCCATAACGGTTGCGGAGCCCGATAAAATCGTTGCCGTAAGAAAAGACAGCCCCCTTATTGCGGGCGTTGGCGACGGGGAAAACTTTCTTGCTTCGGATATCCCGGCGATTTTAAAGGAAACACGAAAGATTTATCTTTTGGAGGAAAATGAATTTGTGGTTGCCACAAAGGATAAAATAAGCATATATGACGCAGATAAAAACCCTGTTGCAAAAGAAATTTACGAAGTAACGTTTGACGAAACCGCTGCGGAGAAAAACGGGTACGACCACTTTATGCTAAAGGAAATATACGAACAGCCCGACGCTGTGAAAAACACCCTGCGCGGAAGGGTTTCACGTGATAAGAAAATTACTCTTGACGGCTTTGAAAAGGCTGATTTATCAGGCATAAACAAGATTTTCATAGTTGCCTGCGGTACGGCGTACCATGCCGGTTTAATAGGCAAAACCGCAATTGAACAGTTTGCGAGAATTCCGGTTGAAGTGAATATTGCCTCGGAATTCAGATACAGAAATCCCATGGTGGACGAAAAAACTCTCCTTATTGTGGTGAGTCAGTCCGGCGAAACGGCGGATACCCTGGCGGCGCTCCGTCTTGCAAAAGAGAGGGGCTCAAAGGTGTTTGCAATCACAAACGTTGTTGCAAGCAGCATTGCCCGTGAAGCGGATTTTGTGTTCTATACCTATGCAGGCCCCGAAATTGCCGTTGCCTCAACAAAGGCATACACAACTCAGCTTATCGCCCTTTATACCTTTGCCCTTTTTGCGGCACAGTGCAAAAAAACGCTGACGCCCGAAGAACTTGACGCGTACAAAGAGGGCTTGCTGGCACTGCCCGAGGCTGTGAAAAAAGCAGCTGCGGACGTTGATACAATTAAGGAAATAAGCCAAAAAATCTGCAATAAACACGATATATACTACCTGGGCAGAGGCCTTGATAACGCTGTTGCTCTTGAAGGCGCGCTGAAGCTTAAGGAAATTTCCTATATTCACGCCGACGCTTACCCCGGCGGTGAGCTTAAGCACGGCCCCATCGCCCTGATTGAGGACGGTACGGTTGTTATTACCGTAAGCACAAGCAAGGATTTGAAAGGAAAAATGGAAAGCAACGTAAAAGAGGTTGTAACACGCGGTGCATTTACCGTAGGTATTATACCGGAGTCGTTTACGGACGCCGCGTCGGCATTTAATTATGTTATTAAAATTCCCGATGTGTGCGATATGCTGTCGCCTGTGGTTTCGGTTGTGCCGCTGCAGCTTTTGGCATATTATACGTCTGTCGCAAAGGGCTGTGATGTTGATAAACCGCGAAATCTTGCAAAATCGGTTACGGTTGAATAAAACAGAATATTTTTCGGAAACACCGTTTCGGACATTTGTCCGGGGCGGTGTTTTTTTATAAAAATAATAGTACGTTTGTCATAGGACGGCGGGCAGATAATATCTGCCCCTACAGTGACAGGTCGTAACGTTGTTCGGACATTTCAGCTTTTATCCATGCATAAACGCGGACATGTTGTCATATATTTAGGCAAAGACAAACCAAATCTTGCGCGGTTTGCCAAAGGAGATGTAAATGTGAATATAAACGTGATAACAGACCTGCTGCCGTCAAAGGCTGTGCAGGAATTAAACACGCTTGACAGCGGAAAAATATGCGAAATACGCATGAGAATTAACCGCCATACAACGGTGAACTTTGGCGGCAGAAATATAGTTACACGCCACATTGCCTCAAAAGACGATATTGTAAAATGTATTCAGCGAGCAAGCGGCTGCTCCGTTTATGCATTTACGGACGAAATAAAAAACGGCTTTCTGACCGTAAAAGGCGGCCACAGAATAGGCATATGCGGCAGGGCGTCGCTTAAAAACGGCGCCGTTTCAAATATCGTGGACTTTAACTCCGTCAATATCCGCATTGCAAAGGAAATCCGCGGCTGCGGTGAAAAGCTTGCTCCAATCGCAAAAAACGGAAGCATGCTTATAGTTTCGCCGCCGGGCTGCGGAAAAACCACGGTGCTTCGTGATATCGGGCGGATTTTGGGGCAAACCTCACCTGTTTCAATAGTTGACGAGCGCGGAGAAATTGCCGCGTGCCTTCGCGGTGAACCTCAGTTTGACGTGGGAGAAATGACGGATATTCTGGATTTGTGTCCGAAAAAGACAGGCATCGAAATTGTTCTAAGGGCGATGTCACCCGAATATATTATTACAGATGAAATCGCACGGGACGACCTTGAAAGTGTGAATGCCGGGGTGCAAAGCGGTGTTAAGTTTATTGCCTCTGCCCACGGCAGCAGCATTGACGAGGCGCTCTCAAGGCTTAATCTGTGCCGCGGCGGCAGCTTTAAGACGGTTGTTTTGCTCGGCGAAAAAGGAAAAATAATTAAAACAGAAACAAACGAAGGGACGGCGGTATGAAATGCTTTCAAAAATTGCCGGCGGAGCGCTTGTCGTTGCCGCGGCATCGGGAATAGGCTGCAAAAAGGCGGCACGCTACAAAAGCCGTGTTAAAGATATTTCGGCGTTTTCAAGCGGATTATGGCTTTTAAAAAGCGAAATCGACTTTTCCGGGCACACATTATCCCATGCCCTTAAGCTGTGTGCAAATCTTATTCCGGAAAATGTATCGCGGATATTTTGCCTGACCGCAAATTACATAGACGGCGGCGACACGCCGGGAGAGGCTTTTGATAAAGCCGCAGACAGCGAGGCGGACAGCCTTGCCATAGAAAATGAAGAAAAGGCGGTGCTTTGCGAGTTTTTTGCAGTGCTTGGGACAAAGAATACGGAAACGGAAAAAGAAAATATTGAAAAAACGATAAAACGGCTTAAAGCATGTGAAAAGTCGGCGCGCGAAAACAACGAAAAATACGGGAAACTTTGCAGGGTTTGCGGTGTTTCCGCAGGGATTCTGACTGCTGTTTTCCTTTTTTAAGAGGTGTTTAATATGGAAATAGGGATAGACTTGATTTTTAAAATAGCGGCGATAGGTATTATAACAGCGGTGGTAAACCAGCTTCTTAATAAGGCAGGCAAGGACGAGCTTGGCATGATGGTTTCCATCACCGGCATAATAATAGTGGTTTTAATGGTGATTGACAAGGTAAGCTATCTTTTTCAGTCAATCCGAACGCTGTTTGACCTATGACTGTCAAAATATGCGCCATTGCCATTACCGCGGTTTTTCTTACTGTTACCGTTAAAAAAACCGCACCGTTTGCAGCCTTTTGCATTGCGGTTGCCGCAGGACTTGCCGCGGTTTATCTTGTTTTGCCGGACATAATGGAAATTGTACGGCGCATTAAAGAAATTTCCGTAAAAAGCAATATCCCCGGCGAGTACACAAAGCTGCTTTTAAAGGTGCTTGGCATAGGGTATTTAACCGATTTTTCCGCATCTGCCGCAAAGGACGCCGGCGAAAACTCTATCGCTCAGAAAATAGAGTTTGCCGGGAAAATATCCATAACAGCCCTTGCGATGCCGCTGTTTTTCAATCTTATAGATGTAATTACGGATTTACTGCCTATGGGGTGAGGGTTTCAAATGAAAAAACTGATTTTGGCAATATTGATTTTTACGGTTTTCTCGCCCGTTTGCATGTGCATGGACGAGGTTTCCGAAAATATGCTTTCATATTACGACTTTACCGAGGTTCAAAAAAATTCCGGCGGTTTTGATTTTTTTGCGGTGGTGAAAAGAATATTAAACGGGGAACAAAGTTTTGATATACCGGAAATAATGAAGGAACTGAAAAACAGAATTGTCGGACAGACTGCCGGGAGTCTTAAAACTCTTTCGGTGATTTTTGCGGCGGCGCTGCTTTGTGCCCTCAGCGAAAATATATCGGACAGTTTTAAAGCCTCGGAAAATGTGCGTTTGTTCATTTTCCTTGCGGTTATCGCAATTTACGGGACAAAAATACTGCTTGAGTGCGTTAACGACACAAAAACCGCCCTTGACAGCATGCTTTTGCTTACAAATTCCGTTTATCCGATAATGCTTACATATATAGCCGCAGGCGGCGGAGCATGCACTGCCGCGGCGCTGCACCCGGTTTTGCTTGTTTGCGGCAGCAGCATAATACTTGCCGTTAAAAGCCTTTTGATACCGGCGTTTTCTGCCGGACTTGCCTTAAAAACCGCGGACCTTTTCTCATCTGATATGCATGCCGGCAGAATATCCGACCTTATAGGCGGTTTTGTAAAGTGGGCAATGGGCATAATGATGACAATTTTTGTGGGTGCGGTTACAATTACGGGGGTTACCGCAAAAACCTTTGACAGTATAACCATACGCACCGCAAAATATGCAATCGGAAGCTTTATCCCCATGGTGGGGGGCGTTATATCGGACTCCTTTGACTTGATTTTAAACGGCTCGGCGGTAATAAAGTCATCGGTGGGCATAGCCGGACTTATCGGCATATTATATATCGCGGTTACGCCGTGCATAAGGCTTGCGGCAACCGCCCTTGCGTTTAATATATGCAGCGCCGTATGCGAGCCGGTTTGCGGAAAAAAACTTTCCGACGCAATAGGAATGTTCGGAAAAGCCGCGCTTACGCTTTTCGGCATAACCTGCGCTGCCGCGAGCATGTTTATACTTTCAATCGGAGTTTTAACCGGACTTAAGGCATAGGTGAACATATGAATGAGATATCAGTATATATAAAAACCGTGGTAGTAATTCTGCTTTTAAAGCCGGCGCTTAACGCGCTTATGCCCGGAAAGCAGATGACAAAATATATAAGCTTTGTTACCGGGCTTATAATTATAACGCTGCTTGTGCTGCCTTTTTCAAGGACCGACTTTAGCGAAATTTCAGATATATCGGCAGGGTATGACGGTATAGAGTACAAAAACACGGGTAAAGAAATGTTGAAGGATATTGTTGAGAAACAGCTTAAAGAAAAATTTGACGCCGAATATGTGGAAGTACAGCTTGACGGCGATTACAATATTTTATCAATAAAATCGGATAAGCAAAAGATTATAGAGGAGTATCTGGGGTTATGAAGGATTTTATTGCCGCAAACAAAAAATATATCGTGCTGCTTGCCGCAGGAATTATTCTTTTGATTATGCCATGGTTTAGCGGCGGCGCTCCGGCGGCGAAAAGCAGTGACGAGGAGAAATTCAGACAGGTCATGGAAAATGCGGAGGGCGTGGGAAAAATTGAAATCATGACAAACAAAACGGAGAAAGGAGCTGTAAGCGGTGTAGTAATAGTGGCACAGGGTGCGCAGGATTTGCAGGTAAAAAAGGAAATCGCGGACGCAGCGGCAGCGGCTTTTAACGTTGTGCCGCACAAAATTCAGGTATTTTCATACAAACAGGAGGTCGAAAGTAATGAAAACAGGTAAAAAATTCGAAAAGATCAAAGAAATGGGCTTCGGCAAAAGACAGTTGATTTTAAGCTGCTTAATTTTGCTTATAGCGGTTGCAGGGTATATCAACTTAAATTATACCGGTATTCCGGAGGAAACCGAACCTATAGCAAAAGAAGAAACCTCGGTAGAAGCTCAGCCCGAGGCGGTTTCAACGGCGGCAAAGCCGAAGGCGGACGAAATGTCGGAAATGAAGCTTGAACGTGACAAAACCCAAAGCGAGTCAATGGCGGTGTTCAGGGAAATAATCGATAACGACAAAACCTCAAAGGAGGCACGCGACAGCGCTCAGTCCGATATGGCAAAATCCGCAAAATCCGCCGAAACGGAAAAAATGCTTGAATCGCTTTTGTCCGCCAAGGGCTTTTCCGACACGGTCTGCTATATAAACGGCGAAAAAATAAATATTCTTGTAAAAACCGAAGGACTTACCCCTTCTCAGGCGGCGCAGATTAAGGACACGGTTACTGAAAATGCGGACTTTTTGCCCGATAACATAAAAATAGTTGAAAAAAATTAAAAAAACTCTTTTAATTTCCTATCAAGTGTGATATACTGTATCTGATAAAATATTTTTAGGAGGCTTAGCTATGGCAGAGAAAACCAATGACATTCCGTCAAACGGCAGCGTACAGATATCAGACGAGGTTATTGCTGTTGTTTCAAGTGTCGCTTCAATGGAGATTGACGGCATTGTGGGCATGACCACATCTTTAACAAGCGGAATTGCGGAGCTTATCGGCAAAAAGAGCTTTTCACGCGGCGTTAAGGTTGAGCTTGACGGCGATAATGTTAAGATAACCGTTTCGGTAACCGTAAAATACGGCTGTAAGATACAGGAGGTTGCATGGCAGGTTCAGCAGAACGTTAAAAAGGCTGTCGAAAACATGACAGGGCTTAACGTTTTATGCGTTAACGTTTGCGTAAGCGGCGTTTCCTATGCAAACGAGGAAAAACCGGCAGCCGAAGAGGCGGATAAAGAAACAGAGGAATAATAAAGGGGAGATTTACTTATGAAAAAGTTTTTGGCGCTGTTTTTGTGCGTAATGCTTATGGCAATGCCCGTTTTTGCGGCAACGCAGAGCGATTTTGAAGACGCACTTTCACAGCAGGTTTACAATGCTTCGTTTAACGGCTCGATAACCTTTGAGGCACAGACCGTACCCGAGTACATTCAAAAGTATCTTTTTGATACAAAGATAAGCTACAGCGGCGATGTTGATATTGCCGAGGATTACAGCAGCATGAAAATGCATGTAAAGGTTGGCTATACACTGCCCAAAGAGCTTATGGGCGGTCAGGAAATAACACAGGATATGTGGTACGATTTCAATTCCGAAAAAATGCTTTGCATTTCCGAGGGCACAAAGGGCAAGTACCAGTATTTTGATTGCAGCAAGGTTGAAGGCTATTCCGATTTCATGACAAAAATGCTTGATAAGGATTTCATAGAGTCTACAAACGCAGCCACAAAAGAAGTTTTGACCGGCGTGGGAACATATGATATCAAGGGCAATACAGCCGAAATTACATTTACGGCAGACGAGCTTAAGTCACTTGCATCGGGTATTGCGGACACTTTAAAGCCGATGGTTGACGAAATGCTTGCTTCCGTTTCGGGCGATGTTGACGTTAAGGCAGCACTTAAGGCTGTTGCCGACTGCAAGCTGTTTGCAGATGACGCTGTTGTTGTAAATGTTGAAATCAACGACGATAAATCCCTTAAAAACTTTGACGTTTCGGTAAATGTTGACACAAATGTCTATGAGATTGCCGAAACTCTTTCAAAGTATATTGAAGGCGCAACTCCCGATAACGATGTAATGAAAAAAGACAACAGCGACCTTAAAATGTCGGTTAAAATGTCCTATGATATCGAAAAGCTTGCGGAGAATTTCGCTGAAAGCTTCCCGGCTCTTACGGATGAAAACTCAATTAATATAGAGCCGTTAATGTCAGCTCCTTCGGACGGCAGCATAAACATAAACGTTAACAACAAAAAGGCTGAATATGACGTTATGCCCGAGTACATTAATGACGTGCTGTACATTCCTCTCAGAAAGACACTTAATCTTATGGGCGTAGAGGATTCGTCAATAATATATCAGGACGGAATAATTGTTTCCCAGATTAACGGCGAAACGATTATAACCGCAATTAATTCAAAGCTTATCGCAGTCGGTGAGGAGAACATAAATCTTGATTCGCCGATTATCGAAAAAAATGGCAGAACACTTGTTCCGGCGGAATTTTTTGACCACATTGCAAACGGGAATTTCATACAGTTTGTAAGAAGCAATTCCGCGTCAGAAGGTGCGAACGTACTGTTTATATTGAACTAAGTTTATAACTCAGTCCGTTTACACGGACTGAGTTAATTAATACAAAGGAGTGTTTGGATTATGAGAATTTTGGTTACAGGCGGTGCAGGCTATATCGGAAGTCACACCTGTGTTCAGCTTCTTGAGGCGGGTTATGAGATTGCCGTTTTGGATAATCTCGATAACAGCTGTGAAGAGTCGCTTAAAAGAGTAAAGGAGCTTACCGGAAAAGATTTCAATTTCTATAAGGTTGACCTTCTTGATTATGATGCGACAAACGAGGTTTTTGACAAGGAAAAATTTGACGCGGTTATACACTTTGCCGGTCTTAAGGCAGTGGGCGAATCGTGCAGAATTCCTTTGAGATATTACCATAATAACATCACCGGTACACTTAATCTGTGTGAAATCATGGCGGCTCACGGCTGCAAAAAGCTTGTGTTCAGCTCATCTGCTACGGTATACGGCGATCCGCACACCGTTCCGATTAAGGAGGACTTCCCGCTTTCGGCAACCAACCCTTACGGTCAGACAAAGCTTATGATTGAGTATATCCTTAAGGATTTGTATAAATCCGATAACGAGTGGGATATCGCGCTTTTGAGATACTTTAACCCCGTAGGCGCACACAAGTCGGGCAGAATCGGCGAGGACCCCAACGGCATACCCAACAATCTTATTCCGTATATTTCACAGGTTGCGGTAGGAAAGCTTGAGTGCCTGTCGGTGTTCGGCGATGATTATGACACAAAAGACGGTACAGGTGTTCGCGACTACATTCATGTTGTCGACCTTGCAAACGGACATATTAAGGCTCTTGAGAAAATTTCAGACAAAGTGGGCGTTGTGGTTTATAACTTGGGTACAGGCACAGGCTACTCCGTTTTGGAAATGCTCCACGCTTTTGAGAAGGCATGCGGCAAAACCTTAAAATACAAAATCGCACCCAGACGTCCCGGCGACATAGCACAGTGCTATGCAGACCCGGAGAAGGCATATAAGGAGCTTGGATTTAAGGCAACACACACACTTGAGGATATGTGTGAAGATACTTGGAGATGGCAGGAGGCAAACCCCAATGGATACAAAAAATAATACAACGCTTTTGGTTATGGCTGCCGGAATGGGCAGCAGATTCGGCGGCTTAAAGCAGATAGAACCCCTGGGACCGAACGGTCAGATTATCCTGGATTACTCGGTTTATGACGCCAAAAAGGCAGGCTTTTCAAAAACTGTTTTTGTAATTAAAAAGGAAATAGAGCATGATTTCCGCGAAGTAATAGGCAAGAGAATCGAGCGTATAACGGACGTTGACTACGCATTTCAGGAAATCGACAAGGTTCCGTCATGGTTCAGTGTGCCGGCAGAGCGTTCAAAGCCCTGGGGTACAGGCCATGCGGTACTGTGCGCAAGAGATGCGGTTAAAACTCCTTTTGCCGCAATAAATGCAGATGACTACTACGGCAGAAGCGCTTTTTCAGACTTACATAAGCAGCTTACGGCAGGGGAGGAAAGCTACTGTATGGCAGGATTTTTGCTGAAAAATACTCTTACCGAAAACGGTCACGTTTCACGCGGTGTGTGTGAGGTTAATGAAAAAAACGAGCTCGTGAGCATTGTTGAGCGCACGAAAATAAACAGCAGCTGCCAGTATACCGAGGACGGCGAAAACTGGATTCAGCTCCCTGATGACACCATTGTTTCGATGAATGTATGGGGACTTCCTGTTTCGGCATTCGACGCTTTGGAGGACGGCTTCGGACGTTTTCTTAAGGAACAGGGCAACACCCCGAAAAGCGAATATTATCTGCCTACAATGGTAAACGAACAGATTAAAAAAGGTATCCCGGTAAAGGTTATTCCTTCTCATGACAAATGGTACGGAGTTACATATAAAGAGGAT
>CAJLYO010000043.1 GCA_905210885.1 uncultured Eubacteriales bacterium
CGGAAATCGGAAAACCCGTGTGGATAAGGCATGTGCTTG
Organism: uncultured Eubacteriales bacterium; assembly: GCA_905210885.1. GTDB lineage: Bacteria > Bacillota > Clostridia > Monoglobales > Firm-18 > CAJLYO01. The sequence continues at coordinate 40 of CAJLYO010000043.1, forward strand.
TGCCCGATACAACTGATTTTGACGAAGATTTGGACAAGCTTGGAGAATTCATATCCACACTGAGTAATGTGGAAAGGACAGAAGTTCTACCGTATCACACATTAGGCAAATTCAAGTGGGATAATCTTGGAATCAAATATTCTCTTGAAGGAATTAATCCTCCATCTGAGGAACGTATAAATAATGCAAAAACAAGGCTGCACGCAAATTAAGCGCGCAGCCTTGCTGCTTTTTTCAGAAATTCAAAAATCCCAGGTGTTCAAGCAGAATTTTAATACCGATTAGCACCAAAATTGCACCGCCTGCAATTTCAGCCTTATTTTTATACTTAAGACCGAATATGTTACCTACCTTAAGTCCGACTGCGGAAAGGATAAACGTAATGGAGCCTATGAACAATACAGCCGCAGCAATATTAACATTCGGAAGCAGCGCAAACGTAATTCCGACGGCAAGTGCGTCAATGCTTGTTGCAATCGCAAGAACGGACATTGTCTTAAAGCTGAATGAGTCGTTCGCTCCGGTCTCCTCCTCCTTTGAGAATCCCTCTTTAAGCATACCGACACCAATCACCGCGAGCAAAAGGAACGCTACCCAATGGTCAAATTTGTTTATTCCCTTTTCAAAGGTTGAACCGAGAAGATAGCCGATTGTGGGCATAAGCGACTGAAAACCGCCGAACCATGCACCGATAATTAAATAGTGTTTAACCTTAAGCTGCCTCGTGGACAGCCCCTTACAGACCGAAACCGCAAAAGCGTCCATGGACAAACCGACCGCAATTAAAAGCAATTCAAAAATGCTCAAAACAATATACCTCCGCTCTGATTATGAACAAAAAATCAGATTTTCAAACGCATTGAAAATCTGAAATATTTTTGTTTAACGGTATTATTTTACCACTAACATATTATATTGTCAAGCACTATATTTTATGAACGTTCAAAGCGCGCACCGCATTTAATACCGCGATTACCATTACACCAACATCCGCAAAAATTGCTGCCCACATGTTTGCCGCACCCAGTGCAACAAGAATCAGGCATAATGCTTTGATTCCGAGAGCAAAGGCAATATTTTCATATACGATTCTAAGGCACTTTCTCGATATTTTTATAGCCTTTGCAATTTTTAACGGGTCATCGTCCATAAGCACCACATCAGCCGCCTCAATTGCCGCGTCAGAGCCCATGGCACCCATTGCTATACCAATGTCGGCACGGGAAAGAACGGGTGCATCGTTGATACCGTCCCCTGCAAACGCAAGCTTTTTCTTGCCGTCAAGCAGTCCCTCAACACGGCTTACCTTATCGCCCGGCAGCAGCTCCGCATGATATTCGTCAACCCCAAGGCGCTCGGCAACACTTTGCGCTACCTTTTTCGCGTCACCCGTCAGCATAACCGTCTTTTCCACACCTGCTTTTTTAAGCTCTTTTATAGCCTCGGCAGAATGCGGTTTTTCAATATCCGAAATAACAATATGTCCGGCATATTCGTTGTTAATTGCAAGCTGAACAATTGTTCCGACACAGTGGCAATCAAAGTATTTGATACCCATCCGCTGCATAAGCTTGTCGTTTCCGGCAGCAACCGATATACCGTCAACCTTTGCGGTCACGCCGTTTCCGCTGATTTCCTCCACGTCCGTTACTCGGCTTCTGTCAATGGGCTTGCCGTATGCCTTTGCAAGACTTTTGCTTATGGGGTGGCTTGAAAAGCTTTCAGCCAAAGCGGCATACTCCAAAAGTCTTTCTTTTGCAAGGTCGTTATGATGCACAGCATTAACCTCAAAAACACCTTTCGTAAGTGTTCCCGTTTTATCGAAAACCACGGTTTTAACCTGCGAAAGAGTTTCAAGATAGTTAGAACCCTTTACAAGCACACCCTCTCTGCTTGCACCGCCTATTCCCGCAAAAAACGTAAGAGGTATGCTTATAACCAACGCGCAGGGACAGCTTGTTACGAGAAACGTCAGCGCACGGTAAATCCAAGTGCCCCACATAGCACCGTTACCGGAAACCATACCGAATATCGGCGGCAAAACCGCAAGCGCAAGCGCAGCGCCGCACACCGTCGGCGTGTAAACACGTGCAAATTTAGAAATAAAGTTCTCGGAGCGCGACTTTCTCATACCGGAGCTCTCGACAAGCTCGAGAATTTTAGAAACAGTGGACTCGCCGAAATTCTTTGAAGTACGAATCTTCAAAACACCTGTCATGTTAATGCAGCCGCTTACAACCTCATCGTCTTTTCTTACATCTCTCGGCAGACTTTCACCGGTAAGAGCACCTGTATTCAGCGTGGATGCTCCGTCAACCACAACGCCGTCAATCGGTATCTTTTCGCCCGGCATTACGGTTATAATACTTCCAACCAAAACCTCGTCCGGTGCAACCTTTACAAGCTTTCCGTCACGCTCTATATTGGCATAATCCGGCCTTATATCCATAAGCTCGCTTATGTTTCGGCGGCTTTTGCCGACAGCATAGCTTTGAAACAACTCTCCTATCTGATAGAACAGCATTACGGCAATCGCTTCGTTATAATCGCCGCTTTTCTCATACACCGCAAGAGTAATAGCGCCCACGGTAGCAACCGACATAAGAAAATTTTCGTCAAAAACCTGACCGCGTATAATTCCCTTAAACGCCTTTTTTAAAATATCATAACCTATTATAAGATATGCCGCAAAATACAATACCGCGTTTAAAATGCCGCTAAGCTTTATTATATTCAATACTGCAAGCATAACAAAAGTTATTATTATGCGGACAAGCATCTTTTTTTGTTTTTTGTTCATACTAAAACCGCCTTACAGATAGATTTCACAGTCATCCTCGACCTTTTTGCAGTTCTTAACAACAGCCTTCATAACATCGCCGGGCTGTGCATCATCGTCAAATACAACAAGCATTTTCTGCGTCATAAAATTAACCGACGCATCCTTTACACCCTTTGTTTTTTTCGCCGCTTCCTCCATCAGATTTGCACAGTTTGCGCAATCAACTTCTATTTTATACGTTTTTTCCATAATTATCTCTCCTTTTTCAATTAAACACTTGCTTAATCTTTATATTTGCAGTATAATACATATATACCCCAAAGTCAACAGTACAAAAGCTTTTTGTGCCGATTGGGCTAAATTAATTTCCGAAAGGGAGAGATTTCGTGTTAAATCCTTCATTACCACATAATCATGCCGACAGTCACAAGGCAGAATTTCTAAAAGAACAGCTTTTAAAAACGGAGAATTTTAAAACGGTTGCGGAAGTTTTTAAGCAGCTTTCAGATCCGAGCAGAACACGTATTTTCTGGCTTTTATGCCATTGTGAGGAGTGCGTGATAAATATTTCGGCGCTTGTTGACATGACAAGCCCTGCCGTGTCACACCACCTGCGCCAGCTTAAAGCAAGCGGACTTATTGTAAGCCGCCGCGGCGGAAAGGAAGTCTATTACACCGCGGCAGATACCGAGCAAAGCCGTCTTTTGCACCTTGCCATTGAAAAAACGATGGAAATTTCATGCCCGGAATAAGGAGGGAAAGCAAATGGAAATATTAAAATCATACGATTTGTTCCCCGGCACAAGTCTTTCATACGTAAAATCCGGGGAGGCACCGTGCCGCTGCTGTCACACGGCACAAAACACAATTCTTGAAATAAACTACTGTCAAAGCGGACGTATAGGCTGGAAAATGTCTGACGGAAGTTCAATCTATCTTGGTCCCGGAGATTTTTCCGTACATACAAGAGCATTGTGCGAAAATTCTCTTATGACATTTCCAAACGGAAGGTACAGCGGTATATGCATAGTTGCGGATATCGGCAAATTTGACAGCGCTCCGCCTGAATATATAAAGGAAGCCGGCATTACTCTGAAATCCGTCTGCGAAACATACTGCGGCGGTGAGAAATTCACAACATTTACCGGAAACGAGGTCACGAAAGGCATTTTCAGCAGTTTTTACGATGTGCCTGAAAGACTGAAAACCGCTTATTTAAAACTTAAGCTCACAGAGCTTATACTTTATCTTGAAAAGGAGCGCGGCACAAAGTTCAAAGAACCGAATAGGTACAAAAGCGACCAGGTTGAGATAATTAAGCAAATCCATGACAAACTGACAGGCGACTTAAGCATGCGCATAACAATCGAGGAGCTGTCAAGGCAGTATCTTATGAATACCTCCACAATAAAACAGCTTTTTAAGGCCGTTTACGGAAATTCAATCGCAGCTCACATTAAAGAACACCGCATGGAAAAGGCGGCACAGCTGCTTTTGACAACAGAGGACAGTATCTCCGCTGTCGCCGCCTCTGTAGGATATGAAAGTCAAAGCAAGTTTACACAGGAGTTTAAAAAGCAGTACCAAATGCTGCCCAAAGAATACAGAAAAATTCACACATACGAAAGCACCGTTTTAAAAGACATGTAAGAAATATTTCGTTTTTAACATTATAAAAAGGGCACTGAATGATTTCTCATTCAATGCCCTTTGCATATCGCAGAACGACACACCGGCCGTTTTCCTGCCGGTTAATGTTTCACAGCGTCTGCCTACAACTCAATTTTATGAACCCAACCGAATTTATCTTCGATTCTGCCCATCTGGATACCTGTTAATGTATCATACAGTTTTGTAAGAACAGGACCCATTTTTTCCATACCGCTTGCAAACTTTATTTCCTTGCCGTGGTCGTCAATCTGACCTACAGGGGAAATAACTGCCGCTGTGCCGCAGAGACCGCATTCAACAAAATCCGGAACCTCTGTAAACATAACGTCTCTTTCTTCTGTTTCCAAACCGAGGTAATCTTTTGCAACGGTCATAAGCGAACGGCGCGTAATTGAAGGAAGTATTGAATTTGACTTAGGTGTTACAACCTTGCCGTCCTTGGTTACAAAAATTATGTTTGCACCGCCTGTTTCCTCTACCTTTGTGCGTGTAGCGGCGTCAAGATACATATTTTCCGCATAGCCTGAATGCTTTGCATTATACGAAGCGTAAAGGCTCATTGCATAGTTAAGACCTGCTTTAATATCGCCGGTTCCGTGGGGGGCAGCTCTGTCATAATCGCTTACCGTAAGCTTTATCGGCTTTGCACCGCCTTTAAAATACGGACCGACAGGTGTGCAGAACATTCTGAACTCATACTCGGGTGCAGGTGCAACACCGATTACCGGACCTGTGCCGGCAACAAACGGCCTTATATAAAGAGTAGCGCCGGAACCGTACGGCGGAACCCAATCCGCATTTGCACGTACAAGCTCATCAACAGCTCTTAAAAACATACCTTCGGGAAGCTTGGGTATTCTTAAGCGTTCGCAGCTGTCGTCCAGTCTTTTTGCGTTAAGCTCCGGTCTGAAAACAACAATATCATTATCCTTTGTTCTGTATGCCTTAAGACCTTCAAAGCATGTCTGCGCATACTGCAAAACTCCGGCACACTCACTGATGTGCAGCGTTGCGTCCGAAACCAGCGCGCCCTCGTCCCATGCTCCGTCCTTCCAGTGTGCGGAAAAACGCTTGTCCGTTTCTATATATCCGAAACCAAGGTTTCCCCAGTCAATATTCTTTTCGCTCATTATTATCTGTCCTTTCCTACTTTATGCATTTTGCCAAAATTGTGCACGCCTCAGCTCTTGTAACATTGCCGTCGGGCTTAAAGGTGTTGTCCTCATAACCTGTGATAATGCTGTTTTTAACAGCGGCAGCAACATAGCCGTACGCCCATGTGGGGATTGAAGCCGTATCAGAGAACTCAAGCTTTGCGGTTTTGTCCTCGCCGTATTTGAATGCAGCCATTGCAATTTTCGCCATTTCTTTTCTGCTTACGGGCTGTGAAGGCTTAAAAGTGCCGTCCTCGTAACCGTTTAAAATTCCCAGGTTAACGGCAGTCTGAATGTAGCCTGCTGCCCAGTCTGCGATATCAGCTTTATCGGTAAATGTAAGGTTAACGTCTGTTGCAGCTTTCTGTCCCAGTGCACATACAATCATTTTCGCGATTTCCGCTCTTGTAACAGTGTTTCCGGGCTTGAAGGTTCCGTCTTCATAGCCGTTTACTATAGCTTTATCCGACAGAGTTTTAATATAGTCCTTTGCCCAGTGATCCGATATGTCGGAATATATTTCTTTTGAAGTATTATTGTTACTGTTATTATTCTTATTTGTGTTCGTTCCGGTATTCGGAGTATATCTTCCTCCGCCCGAGCCGCCGGATCCGCCCAAACCGCCGGAGCCGCTGCCGCCTCTGAAACTCATAACAAAGCTTGATTTTTGGCTTGAAATTCCGTAAAGCTTTGCAACAGCATAGTATGTAACGTTTTTATTCGGAAGCTTAATCGAGCCGTTCATCTTTGTTGTGGGAGTATCATCTGCACTTGTTGTGTAGTAGATATCCGCATTTTTTGTCTTTGTTGTAAGTTTTAAATACTCGCCGCTTGTGAAAGTGTTTGACGACGGTGACGACTTTGTAGGCTTTGACGGAATTATAATGTCAAGATCCCTTAAATCTGCCGAAATCACCTCGCCGTTTTCATTTAAAAACTTTGTTCTGTCAGCATTAAGCTTTATTGAAATATCCTCATCAATTGTCTTTAAAGTCTTAAATGTAACCGTTGCCAAAACATAAAGGTTATCATTATTGTTCTCCGAAGGCTTAACTCCGCCGGTATAATACGCAAAATCAGCTTTGCCGTTTTTATTGTCAATAATGTTTATACCGTCATAGCCGTCCTTTATGTCAGACTTGATTTTTACAACTTCAAAATAATCCTTGTCATAGTCAAGTCCGAACTGATATGAATATATAGGATAGTCCTTGTCGTTTACATGGAAAATTGCGGTGAATTCCTCACCTTTAACAATATTTTCGCCAAGACCCTTGACAGAAAGTCCCGCAGTTATATCGGATGCTGCAAAGCATAACAGCAAGGCACAAAATCAGTGAAATTATTTTTTTCATAATGTCAATCCCTCCTATTATTTAAGTGACGCTGTCCACAGCGAGACAATTGCGGCAATGTCGCTTTTGTTAACCTTACCGTCACGGTTTAAATCATATTTTGCATCTGTTGCGGCAGCTTTTACAGCCTTGCAGATTGCATGGAAATCGAAAATGTCGATTTTATCGTCGTCATTATAGCCGGCAGCAGTAAGTTCTTTTTCAAAAGCAGGCCGTGCATTTTCAGCAGTAATTTCAACGGTAAAATCCTCTGGTAGCTTGCAGCCGTCAGCGGTTATTTTTACGTTATACGTGCCTTCTGCCAAAGCGGCGTCAAGACCTACGTTTACAATCTTTTTGTCGGTTGCGTCAAGCTCGAGAATTGCCGGTGTTTCCGTTTCGTCCTTTACAAACGCAACCGCAATTCCTTCCGTTCCCGAAAGCTCTGTGTCAAACTTAAGCTTTGCGGAATATGCAACGGAATTTTTAAGCGTTACCGTTATATCGTCGCCCTTCGTGTACTCCATTTCCGCATCTGCCTCGTTTTTAAGAGATACCGTGTCAATTGAAAATTTAACTTCTTTTGCTTCCGTAAGAGCCGCGTCTGCCGCAGTAACTTCAACTTCTTTTGTTATTTTATCTTTTGAAGGTGTTTCGTTTGTAATGTTAACGGCGCTTTCAAATGTAAACACACCGTCGGTATCGGCTCCGAGTGTTATGTCCGCAGTTTTAAGGTTGTCCTGCAAATTGTCAACAGTAACTGTGATTTTAAACTTTTCTCCGACTCTGACCTCTGTTTTGTCCGCTGCAATTGAAACAACGGCCTTTTCCGGTGTAACAGGTGTTTCGGCTCCGGTCTCGCCTTCACCTTCGGCATATACCGCACAGCCAAACAGCATAGCGCCGCAAAGCAATGCCGACATTGTCTTTTTCCATGAAATCATTTTTTCAGCCTCCTATTTATTATTGTCTTTTTCTCTTATAGCCACGCGGCGGATTTTACCGCTCGTGGTTTTAGGCAGCTCGTCCACAAATTCCACAATTCGCGGATATTTGTACGGAGCTGTTATCCTCTTTACATGGTTTTGCAAATCTTTCTTAAGCTGTTCTGAAGGTTTGTAACCCTTTCTTAAAACAATCGTTGCTTTAACGACCTGTCCTCTTATGGGGTCGGGCACCGCGGTGATGGCGGTTTCCAAAACGGACGGGTGTTCAAGAAGTGCACTTTCAATTTCAAAAGGTCCTATACGGTAGCCAGAGGACTTTATAACGTCATCGCTCCTGCCTATGTAAAATACGTATCCATCCTCGTCAATCCACGCGATATCGCCTGTGTGATAAATACCGCCGTACCATTTTTCCTTGGTTCTCTGTTCATCGCGGTAGTATTTCACAAACAAACCGGGATACTGTCCGCTCTCGGCGCGGAACACGATTTCTCCTTCCTCACCGGCAACGCATGACTCACCGTTTTCCTTGATTATGTCAACACCGAGTCCCGGCGACGGTTTGCCCATCGAGCCCGGCTTAGGCGTCATCCACGGGAAGTTTGCAAGAGCAACGACGGTTTCCGACTGACCGAATCCTTCGCGCATGCTTATACCCGTGATTTCCTTGAATTTATTGTATATGTCGGGACTGAGCGGCTCTCCCGCAAGACAGCAACTGCGAAGTGACGACAAATCAAATTTTGTGATATCCTCCTGCATCATAAAACGGTAAATCGTAGGCGGTGCGCAAAAGGAAGTTACCTTATGCTTGGATATTTTTTCAAGCAGCTTTATGGGGACGAACTTTTCCATATCATATACAAAAAGCGCCGCACCGCAAATCCACTGACCGTAAAGCTTACCCCAGGCGCACTTTGCCCAGCCGGTATCCGCAACTGAAATATGCAAATCCGTATCACGCAGGTCATGCCAGAATCTTGCGGTAATTATATGACCTAACGGATATGTAAAGCAATGCGCGGCCATTTTCGGATTACCCGTTGTGCCGGAGGTAAAATACATGAGCATTATATCATCATTTGACGTTGCCTCCTCCCCTTCCGGGCGTTTAAAGGTATCGGGGTATTTTTCAATTTCCTCGTCAAAGGAAATCCAGCCTTCACGCCGTCCGTTTGTCATAATGAGCTTTTCAAGCGTTGGTGAATCGTCAACCGATGCTTCAACATGTGCCAGCACATTCTCGTCATTTGTTGCAACAATAGCCTTAACGCTTGCGGCGTTGTCGCGGTATACAATATCCTTTTTTGTAAGCAGATATGTAGCCGGGATTGCTATCGCGCCGATTTTATGCAGCGCCGGCATTATGTACCAGAACTGATAATTTCTTTTAAGTATGAGCATAACCGGGTCACCTTTTTTGACTCCCTGAGCCTTAAAAAAGTTCGCAGCTTTGTTAGAAAGCCTTGAAATATCCGAAAAAGTGAATATTTTGTCATGCTCCTCCGTGTCATCGCACCATACAAGCGCCGTTTTATCCGGTGTAAGGCGCGCCGTTTCGTCAACGATATCAAAACCGAAATTAAAATTTTCCGGTACGTCTATCTTAAAATTATTGTAAAATTCCTTATAAGAACCAAAGTCGGTTCTGCAATATTTTTCAACTAAACTCATCTGTTTTTACTACTTCCTTCCTGTTTTGGGCGGCGCTATTTTGAAATAACAACCAGAATTTTTGCCGGCCCGTCCACAGCTTTCATGCCGTGAGGATATGCCGAATCATAATACAGAGTGTCACCGGTGCCAAGCGTCAGTTCGGTATCGGCGACCTTGGCGACGACGCTGCCCTCAAGGACGTAATCAAGTTCCTGCCCGGGGTGAGTATTTATATGGAAGGAATCGTCCTCCTCCGGCTCAACCACCACAAGCAAAACCTCGGATTTTTTATTCTGCATTTTATATGCAATGTTTTTATACTCATACTGCTTGCTTCGTTCAATTTCAATGCCCTCGCCGTTTTTCACGTATGAAAAACGCTTAAGATGCGGCTCTTCCCCTGTTAAAATAGTGGTAAGCTCAACATCAAGCTGATTTGAGACCTCATAAAGAACGCTTATCGGAATATCGGTCTTTCCGCTCTCGTACTTTTCATATTCCTCCTTGGACATTGCCATCATTTTTGAAAATTCTTCAATAGTGTAACCCACGACCTCACGAAGCTCTTTAATTCTGTTTGCAACAATCATGTTCTTATCTGACATCGGCAACCATCCTTTCTTTGTTCTCCATACTATAATACC
>CAJLYO010000044.1 GCA_905210885.1 uncultured Eubacteriales bacterium
CCCATATTTTCAACAAGCACCGTGAGCTTATCGCCCGCCTTTGCGGTTATATTCACCGTAAGCGACTCGTTTATATAGGCAATGCCCTGCAATTCGTTATTTACAAGCACCTGCGCGCGGTCGCCCAGCTCTGCAAATGTAAGCGGTGTGTCCGTATAATCACGGTTTAAAACGGTGGTGTAGGCTATATACCCGTAGCCCGTGCCGTAGTGCTCCATAGCGCGCGGCACATCACTGTGTATCGGGCTTGAAATAATATCAAGATTAGGCAGCAGCCCCGCGCTTTGTGTAAGCTTAACCCTGCCGTAAGCATACTTTTTGCGGTTTGCGGGCACTTCGGGCGGTGTTACGCCCGTTTCCTCGGCTATAACCCGTCGTACAGCGAAATATTTTTCGGTGGTATCACCACATTCCGATAGCAGCGCGTCATAATCGTAGCTTGTAACATCGGGCGCAAACTTTTCATAATGATTAGCCCCCGAGGTAAACTCGAAATTTGTACCGCCTATAAACATATACATATTAAGGCTGCCCTTTTTAAGCATATCCCGCACAACGCCCGCATACGCGTCAGCACTTGTTGTGTGGTGTTTTTCGTCGCCCCACGCGTCAAACCAGCCGTTCCACATTTCCATACACATTTTGGGCACGTTAGGGAACATTTTATCGTGGCAGGCAAAATTTTCTTTAACCCTGCTGCCGAAATTGAGCGTCGGCAGGCAGCCCTCCGCCGTGCCGTCGGCAAGCTCGGAATAACCCGTACCGTCCGATGTAAACAGCGGAACGTCTATTCCGCGGCGGCGGTAGCCGTCCCTTAAATATTCAAGATATTTTTTATCATCGCCGTAATAGCCGTATTCATTTTCGCATTGCAGCATAATTACGGGCCCGCCGTTTGTTGCAAGCAACGGCCTTATTTTTGCAAGCAATGTGTCAAGGTAACGGTCAAAATGCCTGATATAAGCCTTGTTCATACAGCGTATTTCAATTTCATCATCGCACTGAATCCACCAAGGCAAGCCCCCGAACTCCCACTCGGCGCAGATATACGGCCCCGGGCGGACGATTACCATAAGCCCCGCTTTTTCGGCGGCTTTAATAAAGGCTTCAATATCCAGCCTGCCCGAAAAATCGTATTTACCGGGCTCGGGCTCGTGAAGATTCCACGCGCAATAGGTTTCGACACAGTTGCAGCCCAAGGCTTTCAGCTTTGCGAAAATATCCTCCCAGGTATCGGGCATATTGCGAAAATAATGCACCGCGCCCGATATCAGCTTTATAGGTCTTCCGTCCTTATAAAAATCGCCGTTTTTAATTTCAAAATTCATAAGTTAAACACTCTTGATAAATAATTTGCCAAATTTTCTGCTATTTGCTTATATCCGCAAACCGTCGGATGAGTGCCGTCTTCGGATATTTCAATATCCCATTTTTCGGTAGGAGTGAGATGAGCATTTATCCCGCTTTTAATTATCCTTTTTAAAGCAAGCGTAATTGCTTCCCTGCGGTATCCCGGATCCGATGTTGCATTCATTATCACAATTTCAGACTCGGGATATTTTTCACTGATTTTTTTTACAAAAGCGCAATAATGCTCGGCAAATATTTCAAGATTTCCCTTTTCTTTATCCTCTTTATTGCTTATGTAATCATTCGTTCCTAAAAATATAACCGTAACATCAGGCTGACGGCAATATTCAAATCGATAGTCGGTGTAGGAAACGGCTTCGTTCGGATGTTCAAGCTTAAAATACATACTCTCCATTCCCGGGCGTTCGGACAATCCCTTAGGTATTTCATACCATCCCCAACCGTCTACAAGCGACATACCGCAAAAAGCCTCAACCGAGTAATCGGTATCGGTAATACCGGCGGTTACAGACGGGAAACCCGGTGTGCTGTTGTAAGTTATGGAATCGCCTATAAAATGTATATACTTTCTGTCGGCAGTACGAAAAAACTCCTCATTTTCGGATATGCAAAAACCTTTAAGCCTTATATGCCTACCGGGATGTGAAATGATTTTTAAGATGTGCCGTCCGTTATCGGTTTTTAAGCAAAGACCTTTTTCATAATATTCGGGTTCTGTGCTTTTCCCGTCAAGTAATACCGTTTTTTCTTCATCGGCGCAAAGTATACCGATCTTATTTCCGGTAAATCCGATTTCAACAGTTGCAACAGCCCCGTATGATACTATCTCGCCGTTTCCGTTCCCCTGCCACTTTCCGCTGAATTTGCATACTTCGCTGTTATACCCGATTGCATTTTTCATACCAAATCACCAATGTTTCAATTTTACGCTATTCCCTTATTACCGCTCCGCAATCCATAGTCCTGACAGGTTCATACGCAAACTCCGTGCCTTCGGTAATGCAGTTGTCTTTAAGTATGAGTTTTTGTGCGGACTGTGCAAAAATCAGAGTATCCTTCATATTAACAAAAACATTATTTTCTACGGTAACCTCTCCGTGCAAACCCGTTGGGAAATGTGTTATTTCATCACCCTTATCATTTGCGGTAAGAAGTATTCCGCCGCATTTTTTCTTGCCTGATCCGCAGCCGCATTTATCAAAAACATTACCGCGTATAACAAGCTTTTCAACCGGACACATTTCGTTCCAGACTCCCATATCCGGTCCTATCAATAAAGCGGCGTCTACAATTCCGTAAAAATGGCAATCCTCCACCGTTGTTACGGCGGTTTCGATCAAAAAAGCTCTGGCGCGTGTATTGATCACCGTACAGCCCGTTATTTCAGTATCCGCAAAATAAGCCGTATTTGCAAGATAGTCTCCGTCTTCCAGTTCCGAAACGGGCTTATCGGTTACAATTTTATTAACGGTATACTCCAAAACTGTAAATTCGCCTTTCACACGAAAAGTCCCTTTTTCATAAACCTTTATCTTATCTCCCGGAGCCGCCCAATACAAAGAGAGGCGTCCGTCCTCCGATTGCGGCGTGGATTTAAAGCGTTTTGCATAACAATGTATCACATTACCGTCTATACCGTAAACGGTCGCGCCCTGATTGTGAATATTAAGCGCGTCGTCCCCCAAATTTTCGAAAAAGCAATTCTTTACGGTAAGCCTTCCGCGCAGACCGGTTATATGTATACCGTCCGCATTACTTGAAAAAATCTGCGGCGATTTTCTGTCCGATAAGACTCTGTAGCGCAAAAAACTAAAGTTTTTGCTATCGGGATGTATCGCACATGCAAGACCGGGAGATGAGTTAATCGTAACGTCCTTGATTTCAATATCACTGCAACCTGTAAACTCAAGCGGGCACTGTGCATACAACGAATGACGCATACACATATATTCTCCGATTTCGAGATCTTTAAGCTGCACGCCGGTTGAAGGGTATGCAAAAAGTCTTATAACATTATCCCTCAAATAATGCCAACGGTATCCGTTATTATCCGCAAACCAGACATGACCGTTCGGAGACATATCGTCGTCAAGACTGTTAAAGCCCACAAACATTTCGTTGCCCTTCAGTCTGGCTCCCATCTGCAGTTCCAGATCGGCCGTTAACTTTTCCTTGTCGATTTTCAAAACCTTTGCCAAAACATTGGGCGCATTGTCGGTAGTAATTGTAAAGCCTGAAAAACTGCAATCCTTACACCCGGTAATTTTAAACGCACCCTTATACGAGTACGGCTCACACGGGTCAAAATGCGTTACTATTTTTGCACCGTAGCCGACAAAACGTACATTGTCCCAGTTTTCTATTTTCAGTTGATTGCTGATATAATAAACTCCCGCAGCCAAATTTATTAGTGTATCGCCGTTCACCGTATCAAACAGGTGCTGAAGCTTTTCGGTGATATCTACACCACCGGATATTTCCATATTTTTATCAGATATATTAATGATTTCCATTATAAAATATTCTCCTAACCCACTATTCCGACTCTGTCTATGCTTTGAATAAATTTCCTCTGCAATATAACATACATTATAATTACCGGCATAATAAATAACAGACATGCCGACATTACAGTTCCCCTGTCTATGCTTACGCCCATACCTACCGCGCTGTTTCCGAGCAGTTTCAGCTTAACAGACAGCGGAAATTTATCATTCAGAAAAAGTACCGACAAGTAATAATCGTTCCAATGCCACACCACCGAAAAAATAGCAACGGTGAGCATAGCGACACCCGATGACGGCAGAATGACCCCGAAAAATGTTTTCAAGGCACTGGCACCGTCAATATACGCCGCCTCCTCAAGTTCATGCGGCAGTGTTTTAAAAAACTGTCTGTATATGAATATGAACAACCCCGAACGCAAACCGGTTCCGAAAAGCGACGGCAGCCAAAACACAAAGCCCGAATCCAGAAGGTTCGGTCGTATATCCCGCCCGACAATTTTCCCGATAAGTCCCAATATACCCAATATATCAAAATGCGAATAATTAAGGCTCATCGGTATTGCCGTCATTTGCGGCGGGACAAGAATTGTAAGCAATACCAATGCAAACATAAGTTTCTGACCGCGAAACCTGAAACGCGCAAAACCGTACGCTGCAACGGCGCAGGTCAATATTTCGGCAACTCCGCTGAGTATTTGTATCATTATTGTATTAAAAAATGCCTTGCCGTAATCTAAAAGTTTCAGCGACTCTTTGAAATTTGCCGTTGTAAAGACCTTCGGAACCCAAACAACACTGGGATCGCTCATTTCCGAGGACGGTCTGAAAGCGTAGCTTATCATATATGCAAGCTGAAATATTACAACATAACTTACCGAAATAAGAAAAAAGTACCTAAAAATGCTTATTGCGATTTTAGTCGACGCATATTTTCTTTTCAGACTTTTAACTTCATTGTCGTTTCTCTTCATATCCGTTACCCCTATTGCCATTTTCTTAAAGCCGCTCTGTAAAAAAGAAATATAACCGCTCCCATAAGCCCCATTGATATTACAAAATAAATCCACAGCATTGCCGACGCCTGACCGTATATCTGCTTGTCAAGCAGCATTGTATACGCTTGTTTGATAACCGGATTATCGGTGCTTACACAAAATTCTATAACCGTATAGACGGTTGCCAAAACTATTGTATTTCCCAACATCGGTATGGTTATTTTCCAAAATTCCTCCCATTTGGTTGCACCCTCAACCTTTGAAACCTCGTAAAGCTGTTCCGGAATTGATTGGAGTCCCGAAATAAACAGCACAATCTGTATTCCACAATTCCACACAAGATTATAAATATCATTTGCGTACCCAAGTATTGCTGAAGTTAGCTTTTCGGGTAAACCGAGTCCCAAAAACATTTTTCCGAAATCAATATACATATCCGCATATGTATTTAGTTCCGCATCTCCTCCGCCAACGGCGCGCATTGACTCCATAACGCTGTCGCCGCCGATATAATCCATAACCACGCCGGACGCAATTATAACCGGTATAAAGTAAATAGCCCTGAAAAGTGTTTTTCCCCTGAATTTTGAATTGAGCGTCACACCTATAAAAAGGCTGAGTATAAGAATTACCGGAACCTGCGCCGAAAAGCTTTTTATACTTGAAATCAATCTGTCGAGATATTCGGGAGATTTATAAAGCGCATAATTAAAATTGCTGAATCCTACAAATTTAAGAGAAAAACCGTCTGTTGTAACAGCAACCTTTGAAAAAGCAAAAGCAATTGACTGAAGTATCGGTTTAAAGAAAAACAGTACAAACCCGATGAGCCATGGCAATGTAAACAAAAATCCTTTTCGCGAATTAAGAGCCTCTATGGAATGTTTCTTTTTTTGCATCTCTGTTTGTCCCCCAGGTCAATTGTAAATAAATGAATACGGCATTACCGTGCCAAGCGGTGTGTGTGTTTCACCTTCGCCGAAATTAACATAAAGAACCGTGCCGTTGTCAAATACAGTTTCCGTAACATTATTTTCTTTTTTATATGAAACTATTTCACAACCGGAAGTGCGTTTCAAAAGCGGCAGCGCTTTGCTTATCATTGAATTTATGTTTTCTTTTAAACCGCCGTACACTGTCTGACCGAGTTCGGGATGAGCTTGCTTTACCGATAGTACAGGTTCGCGGTATGTAAGAGTAAAGCCCAACGCGCTGCCTGTGGAAATTGTCTTAAGATACTCGTTTTCAGCATCCGGCGAAAGATTTATTATGCCGCCTGAAAGAGAAGTATATCCTCTTAAAACCATCTGATAAAAAGGAATTTCCTCATCAAAATAATTGTACCCCGATGATCTTGTGGGGGAATTTATTACGCACTCGGATTTTACGGCGGCATATATATTGGCATTATCGGACATAATCTTTCTTTTGCCTTTCGCCACCGTGTCAAAAATTCTTCCCACATCGTCGCTCATATGCGCGCCCGCATAATAAAGAGCATCACCGTTATCGGAATAGCAATAGTTTGACAGGGTAGAAAGTCCCACGCCGCAATCGGGATATTTTTTTGTAGCGTCGGCAAGCCTACGCCCTACTCTTGCCAGATAATATCTGCCGAGCAGTCGATACCCCCCATACTCTGTTTTTTTTGAGTGCGTTACAATATCATAACCGTAATTAACGCTTATTGTGTCGGTTGCATTTTTAGCCGCTTTCCTTAACGAATAGCCGTTTCCAGAAGAGCTGTATCTTACAACATCATAATCAATAAACAAATTTCCGTGTTTTTCAGATAAAAGCTTACTCAGCGCATTAAAATCCGACTTGCTGCCGTAAATCCCCGAAAGCTTAAATCCGGATGCAACCTTGCCTGCATCAATACCTGTCGCTCCGAAACCTTTAAGCTGTACCGCCGCTTTAACTCCGTCGTTCTCGGTTATATCGCTTATGATTTCGCTTACTTCCCTGTAGCTTGTAAGGGACGCCGTTGAATAATACGGTACTCCGAGAAAGAACTTTTTTTCCTTTGCTCCGCCCAATACATTTATCATAACATTGGTTTCGGAAACACGTTTTTTTGCTCCCTGTTCATTTTCAAGATAATTTCTGTAAGCGTTTACCAAACCCATATAACCGCTTTGCGCGGCAGATGTAAAAATGTACCTTACGGTGGGTTTCCCGATATTTGCAATACCGTCGGTATATTTTCCCACCGTTGCGTTGAGATTATTCATATCCTTAACCAAGGCTATCGCTTTGCTGCGCAGACGGAACTGCGCCCAAACCGCTGAATTTCCGTACTGTTCATCGCCCGCCGTCGCCTTAATATATGCTGTTTCCGCACCTGAAGTTATTATGCCCAAAACTCCGCTTTCGTTTCCTACAGCGCCGAAGACCGGAATACGGACGCTTTCTGTATTTACCGTTTTATATGTTTCCTCAAACGCGGCGTCTTCGCCGTAAACCGGTTCCGAGTAAGTCCGCACATTTCGTATGCCCGAATCGGCGCGCATTAAGGCGCCGCATCCGGAAGGAACAAACAGCATATTTTCGGAATCGTTTTTTACGCTTGCAAAAAAGGGCAATATTCCCACGGCGTAAAGCTTATTTTTACCTTCTGTAATTCCGGATGTAACGATACTCGCCGAAATTCCGTCCGAATTCAAAACATATTCCACCGGAATCGAAATCTGTACTTCGTCAAAGAAATACGTTAGTTTTATTCCGTTTTTAATTTTTACGGACTGTATGTAAGACGCGTCCGAATATGAATTCAGTTCCTGCTCAAGCCCCTCTGAATTTACATATGTAGCATACAGGCTTGAGCATAGCCCCGACGCCGTATAATCATTTGTTCTGTCGCCGGATTTGTAATAATCAAACGGTGTTGACGACCATATCTCTCCGGTTTGTTTATCCGATACATAAAGGCAATGCTGATCTGTGTCCCAATTCATTACAAGGCGTTCGTTATCCGCAACGCCACCGCTGTCCGCCACGGAAATGCTTTCCGGTAAGATATATTTTTTCACAGCCGATTCTTTTTCCTTTGAACAGGCGGTCAAAAAAATACAAACAGCAACTGCCAAGCTCGCGCACTTTAATTTAATATTTCTTTTTTTCATCTGGCTACCTCAGTAAAATCTCGTTTATTACGCTCAATACAAATGTGACGGTATTCTGTCCCAACGAAAGCATAATAAATAAAATAAACGCTACTATGCACATTCCGATCACCGTTGCAAATGCTATTCCGACAGACTTAAAAAAGCTGAAATCATGAATTACAGTTGTCGCAATAAGTAACAGTATCACGGTATATATTTCAACTATCATCCCCGCGACCTCAAATCCGCCGTTTGAAGTTGCTATTACCGTATAGGTCAGCAGGAGATAAAAAATGCGCCAGATAATGAGCGGAATAAGGCAATAGCATGTAGAACAGTATATTTCCTTGAGCGTTCCCCTGCCCGATGCCAGTACGCTGACCGCCCAGTTCATCACGGTGTACAGCGCCGCAACGCCCACTGTTCCGATCAGTGTATAAACGGCATTAAAAGAATTGGTATCGGCTATTTTGTACATAAATCCCGTATTGAGATTCATAATCACGGTGACCGCATAAAACACAAACAAAATCCCGGAAGCCGACAACGGCGAAATGTCTCCGTAATTTTTAAGTCGGTCAAAACCTCTGAACGGATGTATCCACGAGGTAAGAGAGATATTTATTTTTTGATTGCGTATGAGAACAACTTCCCGCTTTCTGGACTCTCTTATAAACCATACGGTTGCCGTAATCAAACCGACGGCAGCGATTCCGATCCAAATAAAATTGCGTGAAAGAAAGGAATTCCTGACGTTTTTAAACGCAGAGGCATATGTCACTTGATCAAGCCCGCGGCGCGCGTATTCCATTGCTTTTTTGTTGTCGCCCCTGTCAAGGTACGCCTTGGCGAGCCCTTTATATGCAAGCTGGCAGTTTTTATCCTCATTATATATCCGTTCCCAATAAGGTTCCGCTTCGGAATATTTGCTTTCAAGGGTAAGAGATTGTGCTGTTTTAATGCTTTCGCCGTAATCGGTACAACGGAAAACGGTTATCATTCCGGTAATAAAATCCGAAACCAGAACATCATTGCCGAAACAGGTTATTGCATTCGGCGAGCTGAAAGTGCCGAGCTGATTTCCGGTGCCTAATCCACCGCCGAAAACATTTATAAGATTGCACTCCGTATCATATAAAAATACCCTGCCTTGGGTACTGTCTACGGCGTAAATGTATCCGTTATCGTCAGTTGTGACGGCGACAAATCTTTCCGTTATAAGGTTTGCATATTTTGAAGTTTTATCCTGATATGACTGAGGAGTATCGGCAAAATTCAAACCGTTCGCGCTGCTTGATTGAAACTGCGAATTATATTTCAGAATATTTGTACCGTTGGTTCCTAGACGCTTTATCTGCCCCTGCCACTGATTGCTTATGGCAGTTATAAAGCCCTCGCTGTCGGCCGAAATATCTATAAGCTGAAACGGAAGCGCCTGAATTGACGCGCTGTGCTTTTCTTCTGTTTCAAATGCGGACGTTATTAAATCAGTTATAGCGTCCAACAGCGATTTTTCCACATTATTCGCGCCGTAAAATCCGAGAAATTCAAAAGTGTCAGAAAAAAGAGCCATACCGTAATACGAGCCCTTGCACAATATGTAAAAATATCCGTTTCGGTCACGGACAATGCGCGTCGGTGCAAAATCAAACTTTTCGGGAATAATCGGCGAATCAGGTTTTGTTATTATTTTAGTTACTTTTTTTCCGTCAGTACATATAACTCGCTTGTTTTGGGTGTCGGCAATGTAGATTCCGTCCTTATCGGCAAAAAGTCCGGTTGCTCCGACAAAACTCACCCTTTCACCGCCGTTTTCAAATTCATTTATTGTGCGAACAAGATTATAATTCCTGTCAAGCACGTATACGGCGCCTTTTCCGCCGTCGGTTATGAAAAGCTGATCGTTAAATGCAAAAATATGGTCGAGTGAAACAAACATACTGCCGTCTGCGGAAATATTGCTTATTGACCTTTCCGGAATATAACACGCTTCGGTTTCCATAGCGTGCCTGTTCTTTCCGTCAAACCAATAAGAATACGAAGGATAAGGTACGTTTTCTATACTGTCGGCAACGGCAGTGAGAGAGCTGCATAAAAACAGCAGAGCCGCTAAAAAAGCCAGAAATAGTTTTTTAAAGTTCATTTGTTCACGCTCCTATTCCTTTATACCGGCACTGCTCATTGTTTCAAGAACATTGGATTGGGTAGCAAAGTAGATTACTATTGGCGGTATCATA
>CAJLYO010000045.1 GCA_905210885.1 uncultured Eubacteriales bacterium
CGAAAGTCAGTCATTGGGAAACTGAGAAGGCAGACGGTACGGGCGTTTTTATAGGGCATAAGTCAGAAGACCTGCTTTGACAGCCGTATAATGCGGCTTTTTGCGATGCGCACAGAAAAAACTGCTGTGGCAATCTTTTTGATTGTCACAGCTTTTTTTGAAAATTTCAGATGAGGTGAATTAAAATGATGAAAAAACTTGCCGCACTGGTTGTTGCGGTACTTACAATGTGCATTTACGGAGTATATGCGGACGAGGTGAACTCCTTTACCGTAGGCTCGGAGCAGGAGCTTGCCGCTCTTGCGAATTATAATGAAATTAACAGCGTTGCTCTTACGAAAGACCTTGATATGACGGGTTTTAAATTTGAAACATGCGTTATTAAAAAGCTTACCGGCGAGTTTAACGGTAACGGCCATACAATTAAGAACCTGACATTGTACGGAAAAGCCAACGCAAATACGGGACTGATTGCCGAACTTACAGGTTCTGTTGCCGGACTTAGGCTTGAAAATATAAATATAACAGACGATATTTCAAACGGAAGCGTTGTTGGAACCGTTGCCGGTTTGGTTCCGGATGGAAGCACAGCTTCTGTTACAGAATGCATAGTTACGGGAAATATCGAAAACCGTATAAGCGGCACTATTTATATGGGTGCGCTTATAGGCAAGGCAAGCGGTACTATAGATAATAAAACGGTTTTATCGGTTAAAAATTGCGTTACAAAGGTTAACATATCGTGTGCGCGTTCAAACTATGCAGGCGGAATATTAGGTTTCTCCAGTTACTATGATAGTTTAAGTGTTGACAAATGTGCTGTTTTGGGAGATATATCCGGGAGCGGTGCCAATGTCGGCGGTATAGTAGGGTATTTTAATTCCGGCAGTTTTGAAATCAGTCTTTCTGACACATATTTAAGCGGTGTGCTTGAAGGCGGTAAAAAATACGGAATTGCTTATAGCAGCTTTGCAGCTCCCAAGATTACATGTACCGGATTTTATTACGACAAAACCAAAAACCCGGACAAATCTCAATATAGCAAATTTCAGATGCTATATAAGGGTTCTGTTTCAAATACATATGCAAAAACAACAGATGAAATCAAAGCGCTTGAGCTTGAGGGCTTTGAGGTAAGAACGGGAGAGCTTAACGGCTATCCTTTGCCTGTTTGGAAATACGGTGAGGAAAAGTCAAACAAAATAGCACTGGACGGAAATAAGGCAAATGTAAGCGTTATCAACGGCGGTACGTACACCGTGGTTTTTGCGGCTTACAGCGGTGAAAAGCTTAACTGCACCGCTTTTGTTACAAAAGAATTTTCCTCCGGCGAAAATACGGCGGACGCTCCCGAGAATTTTAACACGGTCAATTCGGACTGCGTAAAAGCATTCCTTTTACGGTCCGTTGACAGCATGCTTCCCGTTTGTGAGGCTGCAATATATATACAAGGAGAATGATTATGAGAAAAACACCGAGCTTCAGAAAATTTGCCGCGTTGTTTTTAGCAATGTCGATAGTTTTGTGCAGCGTTAATTTCTGCATATCGGCAGACGCCCTCAGCGGAGAAGGTACGGCTGAAAATCCGTATTTGATTTCGGACGAGGAACAGCTTTGCGCTTTTGCGGATGCGGTAAACGACGGTAAAAATGCCTCAGCCTATGTGGTTCTTGAAGACGATATTACGGTTTCCGGTTCATGGACGCCGATTGGCTCAACGTCTGTTTTCCCGTTTAAAGGTACATTTGACGGCAACGGACATACAGTTACGATTACGGTTGATACACCAAGGCTGTCGTATTTCGGATTTTTCGGCTGTCTTGAAAACGCAACGGTTAAAAATCTTACCGTAAACGGAGAAGTGTACTGCTCAGAGCCTTACAGATATGTCGGCGGTATTGCGGCACGCGCGCGCGGAAACGTAACAATTGAAAACTGCGTTAACAACGCTTTTATTTCAAGCAATGCAAGCGCTGCCGGTATAGGCGGAATTGCGGGCGGTTATGATGACGGTGTTGAGTATGTATTTGAAAATATCAGACTGTGCGTAAACAATACGGTTAATAACGGCAATATTTTGGTTACCGGTGAATACAATGCCTTCGCAGGCGGAATTGTGGGTTCAAACAAAAACTGTGTTCAGCTTGAAGGATGCGAAAATAACGGAATAATCTATGCTCCCGGAATTTGCGCCGGCGGTCTGTTGGGCGAAAGCGGAAGCACAACCGGCGATTACTCGCCTCTTATTTCAAACTGCGCCTCAAACGGCATGATAATTGCCGCTGAGGGCAAAGTCGGCAGACTGTACGGCAAAGGTACAATTGCAAAAAAGAATATCATAAACAGCGGTGACAATGTTTATGACGGCAAAACTCAGCTTGACGGTTCCATTTTGCTCGAGGCGGAGAAGTACAGCAACGTAATAACCGTTGCCGCAGAAACGCAGCCAGGTCAGTATTTGAATCTGTTAAAAAGCGGAAAAACCGCTGATGACAGCATAACGGCTGAATGTTCTCAGGGCGAAAAGGACATAAAAAAAGGCTATATAGAATTTGACGAAAACGGCGCAAAGCTTGCCGCCGTAAACGAAACCGGTGCGGTTGTACGCGAAACCGCAACACTTAAGCTTACGGACGCTGACGGCGTTTCCGCAAGAAAACCCATTGTTATAAACATTCTGCCCGGCGGTAAAAACGCACGCCGTGAACTGATGGACAATATCGCAAATACCTATGCCGGAAAGTCCGGTGAATGGGTTGTATTTGATATGGCGGTTTACGAAAAAATGGGTTTTGGCGAAAACACAACGGATAAAGATAATTACCGTAATTTGGCTGTAAACACTCTTGCGGGCACAAATCCGCTTTCCGTTGACAGAGCCAAGGCGGAAATTATCTTTGCCGCTCTTGATACCGACACGGAGAATTTAACAACTGTCGGCGGAGTAACATACAGCAATGCTCAAAAGCTTGCCGAGATGAATCTCGGCTCAAGCCATTATTCCGCACCGTGGATTTTGCTTGCCGAGGAGGCAGGACAGGTAAAACTTTCAGATGAGCAGAGAGATGCTATGATTTCCTTGCTTTCCGACAACCAGGGCGAAAACGGTCTGTTCTATTGGTCATGGGGTACGGAAAAAGGCAATGATGTCGATACAACCGGAACTGCAATTGCGGCATTGGCACGTTTTTACGGCGAAAATGATACAGCAACGGCGGTAATCGATAAAGCAATCGCCGGATTGAGCGCGGTGCAGAGCGAAAACGGCTCGTTCGGCAACATTAATTCCGATGCGATGGTTATAATCGGTCTTGCGGCAATGGGTATCAACCCGGCATCGGACGAACGTTTTGTAAAAAGCGCAAGCCTTGCAAACGCCGTAATGCTCTACGTAAATGATTCGCGTGACGGCTTTACGACCACATATGTAACAGGCACAGCCGGCGAAAAGGCAAAGGCGCTTGCAACGGAACAGGGCTTCAGAGCGCTTATCGTTTTGGAGCAGATGAAAAAATGCAGCGCATTTAACGTGTATACCCAGAACATTAAGGGTGTAACAACTGTTAAAAGGCTTAATTCATACACTGCAACTGCTGAGGGCACTCCCGAGGAAACAGAGGAGGAGTCGGGCGGCGGTTCATCGGGTTCCGATGAAAAAACGGGCATCAGTGTTACACTTGAGGTAACCGCTAATAATGATAAATGGCTTTCCGTTACCGCTAATGCGGAGGAAAATGTAACCCTTGAGGCGCTTTTGAAAGCAGAACTTGAAAAAGCCGGAATAACAGCCGATATTAAAGACGGCTATTTAAGAGCGCTTACAAAGGACGGAAAAACCCTTGAGGCATCAGGCACAAAAAGCGGCTGGATGTACAAGGTTAACGGTGAAATACCGGAATTCGGCATTGCCGACTGCAAGCTAAAAGACGGCGACAGCGTGGTTTTGTTCTACACCGAGGACTATACGAAGGAACCGGGAACAAAAGGCTGGAGCGGCGGCAGCGGAACTATTTCCTCCGGAAATACAAAAGCTGACGTAAAAACCGAGCCTGTTCCGGAGGCAACCGCGGAATACAAAAATCCGTACGGTGACGTTTCCGACAAGGAATGGTATTACGACTGCGTAAAATATGTTACCGAAAATAAGATTATGAACGGTGTTTCGGACAGCGAATTTGCACCTGACGATACAGTTACCCGTGCAATGTTTGTTACAATTCTGTTCCGTATGGAAAATGAGCCTGTTGTAAACTTTGCTCTTGTGTTTGCGGACGTTTTGCCGGAGCAGTGGTATACCGAGGCTGTACGCTGGGCGGCTTCCGAAAAAATTGTTTCCGGAACGGACGAAAATACATTCGGAACTGACGACCCCATAACACGCGAGCAGATGGCGGCGATTATTTACCGCTATGCAAAGTACAAGAATATTGATACAACGGAAGCGGAGAATACAAACATACTTTCCTATGAGGACTATTCCGATATATCGGAGTATGCAATTCCGGCGCTTCAATATGCTTCGGGAGCGGGAATCATGACAGGAAAAACAGATAAAACCATAAACCCCTCCGATACCTCCACAAGAGTGGAAGCGGCGGCGGTTATAATGAGAATATTAAACAAATAAATTTATTTAAGGGATGCGGAGACATCCCTTATTTTTTTTCATTTTCTATTGCCTTTTCACGTACACTATGATATAATTTACTTATCAATCAATAAGTGCGGAGGGTTCAATGAAAGAACACGATTACAGAGAAGAAAAGAAAAAAGAAATAATGGAAAAATGCTATGACTGTTACTGCGACAACGGTTTTCGCGACACCGGTATAAAGGAACTGGGAAAATACTGCGGAATGACGTCCGCGAATTTATACGGGTACTTTGAAAATGTCGATGACCTTATAGTGCAGTCAACGGCTTATTGCATGGCAAAAGTTGAGGACGACTTTATGGCTCTTGCGCCAAAGAGCCCGGAGGATATTTTAAGATTTATAGACGAGGTGCCTTACTGGACGGCTGAAAAACACGGCAAAAAATACCGTCTTATGTATCAGGTTTACACTCACCCCAAATATATTGAGCACGGCAGAGAAATTGTAAGGGGCGTTACGCATAGATATACAGAGTATGCACGGAGTCTTTCACCGAAGCTTGGTATTCCCGTTGAGCTTTTGACCGGTTTTATATTCATTTTTGTGCGCTCGGCTGTGCATTACGCGCTGTTTGAAGACGAATTTTATCTTAAAACGGAAAT
This sequence comes from uncultured Eubacteriales bacterium, assembly GCA_905210885.1. GTDB lineage: Bacteria > Bacillota > Clostridia > Monoglobales > Firm-18 > CAJLYO01. The sequence goes on from CAJLYO010000045.1 coordinate 5,258, forward strand.
GGATACCTTAAAGCTCGCGGTTTTTTCATATTTAAAATCAATCAATGTTAATTAAAAGAAGGGCGGCGTAAAAATGATTGCAAAAAGAAGCTTGTGTTTGCTGATTGTTATGACCATTGTCCTGTCGGCTTTGTCGTTTGTGCCTGTCAGCGCGGACGCAGAGCAGATAAAATGGGAGTATTATGTGTCTGTCAGAGTAAGCACAAAAAAGGACTCGGGTTCAAGCGAAGGAAATATCAAGGTAAGGTTTGAATTTGAGAACATGGACGAACGTGTTACCTTAAGCGGTACGAACAGCAAGGGCGAAAAAGCAACGGCGACACTTACCACAACAAGCGCCCCCTGGACTTTGAATAATTTGGTTTTTGAAAATTATACAAAAGACGGATTCCGCATGCAGTATATTGGGCTTGAATACAATGTTTCGGACGGAGCAAACAGCAAACAGAGCCTGTACTATGAATACCCCAACGGCATGGATTCAAGCGGCGGTGTGTGGATTCAGACAGACGACGGCGACAAGCCGGAGTACAGTTGTGCAATCTCCGATGAACGTTATGTAAGATATTTGGGCAACTATCAAAACGTTATGAATAAGACTATATATATTGCCCCGGACGATACGAGAGGAACAGAAAGTTTCAGATGGGACGGTAAATGCGGCGGCGATTATCAGGCGATAATTTCCGGCAAGAAACAGTATGACTCAAGGTCGGTAAGCGAGCCGCCTTCGTACAGCTACACCGTTACCGGCAGAAAGCCTGCAGGTAGCGGAACAAATACCGTAACCGTGGATAAAAGCGCTTTTAAGGAATCGATTATCGACAAATCCGACAGCCTGGGATTTGATATTGATTATGCAAAGCTTGCACGGGATATGGGTAAAGACGGAATAAATTCTCTTTCGATAGATTCCAAAATTACATTTGACGGCAAACATTCACGGCTGGACATAAGCGGTGACGCAAAGCTGCAGATTGTGCGCCGTGCCATTGCCGCAGATGTTGACAATATCAAAACGAGCGCCAACTATTATCACAGCTCACGTGATAACGATTATTACAACAACGTTACAACTGACAGCGGCAAAAAGCAGATTACCGTGTCTGTCCCAATTAAAACAGGAAATGCAAATAATCACGTTGAGGCAAAAAATCTGGACGGTCAGACATTTTATTTTGACGACGCTTACTTGGAGCTGGGAAAGACAAAGACAAAATTAAAGGCTGCCGAAAAGAACATAACATTAAAAAATAATGTTTTGTCACTTACATTCCCCTACAGCGAGGGCGCAACAAGCGATAATGACGGAATTGTTCTGGTTATCAAAAACGGCAGGGTTACGCCGAAAGACTATACAGAGGATTTCAAGCTGTGGGATAACGAAACAAAATCAGAGTTCCGCCACCTTATTTCAAGTAAAAAGGTTGACGCGGTTATGCCCGCGGTTTCGGTAAGCGGCAAAAACGGCGCCGAGCTTAATAAGTGGCACAAAACAGTTACTGTCGAGGCACGCCCGGAAAAGGATTTAAGAGCCGTTGTAACAAATAACGGACAGTTGTCCGATAATTTTATTAATATGGAGCTTTTGTCCGGCAGTAACGAAAAGGTGAAAATTTATAATTACAAAGGTTCCGAATCATCGGCGTATCCGGCAGGTGTTACGCAAAAGGTACCTGTTTCAAAGGGCAGTCCCACGGATATTACACTTCGTCTTTACGATAAAACGGAGGGAATATATAAACTTAAGCTTTCCGGTATAGATAAGGCAGGAAATCCCCTGTCGCAGACTGTTGAGAACATATATCTTGACAATAAAGCGCCCGTGGTTTCAATAAGCGAAAATTACAGCGAAACTCAAGGCAGCGCCGCATATAAAACAACGATTACCGACGCTTCGGGAACGGGCAGACTGTACTACTGTTTTACAGACGGCAATTTGCCGGAGTTTGACGGAACAACATTTGAGAAAAAAAGCGAGGTAATAGACGATTTAGTTAATAAATGGGCGTTCGTTGACCAGAAAGACAGCGGAAGTGAAATTCTTATTTCCGTTGAAAAGGGAAAGAACTTTAAAGGCCGGCTGGTATACTTCGGTGAAGACGGACTCGGAAACAGGTCGCAGACAAACAGCACCGATGTTAATATTATAAATGAATCGAGTGAGTGCACAATAACGCCTTTAAGCGGAACAAGCGTTCCGCAGCCGAATCATTCCGTTATGGTAACCTCAAATGAAAATAACAAGATATACTATCGCTGGCGTGATGAGCGCGGTACATTCCTTAATCAGTATACTTTGTATACCGGTGTAATAAATACGGCAGACAGAGAGGAAACGAGAAACTTAAACGGCGTGTATACCCTGAGATGTAAGATAGTTACACCGTCGGGGGCAGAGCCGTATTATGAATTGCCTCTTGCTTTTGATAATGAGGCGCCGGCTGTTAGCGCGGTGCCGCAAAGTCCGAATACATATAAAGACACCCAGACGCTTGCCGTTACGGCATCTGATGCCTCCGGAATTAAAAGCGGAGAAGCGCAGATTACGGCGCCTGACGGTTCTGCAATCGAGGGCTTTGAGAAATTTGCCCTTGATATTTCGGATACGGTTATTTCCCAGAACGTAAATATATCCGAAATAAAAAGCGGCGCGTATGCACTTAAAGTCCGCGCCGAGGATATTCACGGAAACGTAAGCGAGGTTTCCTCGCCCGTGTTCTGCATAAGAAACGAAAAACCTGAGGTGCAGGCAGAGGTTGTAAGCGAACATACATATAACGGAAGCCCCCTGCTTTCGTCCAAAACATGCAGAATTAAAATAACGGCGGCTGAAAGCTTTGCTAACTCGAAATCCGCCGGAGAGCAAAAGCTATTCTACAGAATAAGCGACAATATAAGCGCGTTCGGTGCATGGAAAGAGGCTTGCACCATGAATGCGGCAGATGACGGCTTTGACGCACAGTACACAGCCGAGCTTAACGAGGTTGCCCTTGCGGACGGCGGAAATACCTTGTATATTCAAACCGCTGTGGGTACTGACAGCGCAAAAATCAACTTAAACACCGTACAGGTAAATGAACTTTCGGTTTACGCTGATTTTGAGGCGCCCTCCGCATGGATTGTAAAGGACGATATCCACACTTCCGAAAGCATTGTATGCCGTCTTTATGCCGAGGATAATTTTGACGCAGAGCTTACCGTTGCATGCTCCGGTGCGGAAGTTGTAAAATCGGAGGAGAAAAACGCGTATGATATAACGGTTTCGGAAAACGGAACATATAACGTGACCGTTACGGATACTGCGGGCAATTCTTTAAAAACTTCATTTACCGTAAACTGCATTGACCGCGAGGCGCCGACAGCGGAAATTCTGAAAAACGAACAGCGCTCAAGCGGTGACAGAAAAGACGCATATATGTCCTTTACGGTATTTGACGCAAAGGATATAAAGCTTGCGTTTATCCCCGAAAGCGAGTATTCAGCCGCTTTGGAGAACGATAAAATCAAGGACAGCTATTTTGACGGCTATGACGAAAGTATAATAAAAATTACGCGTGAAAAAAGCGTTGAGGCACGCTGGGAGGGTGACCGGAATGTAACCTACGGAGTGTCGCTTGTCGGGTATACCGGAAGCTATTACGTGGGTGTCCGCGCCGCGGATTCCGTGGGAAACACTGCCGACATTATTCTTGACGCACCCCTTACCGCTCAGGACGCAGCACTTGATATGACATACGACGTTTCGCCGAAGTCTGCATTTGACAGGGCGGCGGTTAAGGTTAGTTTTAACATGCCGGTATACGTTCTCGACCGTGAAAAAATCGTCACGATTCCCAAACAGGACAAAACCTTAGAGGAAACAAATTTCGATATAGCGGCGTCTTTGGCAGGCGCGTATTCGCAAAGATACACCTTTATCGCAAATAACTGTGGTGACTACGTGCTGTATACCATTGACGATATAGGAAGACGAACCGCTCTTACGCTGACGCTTACCGAGGAGGACGTTAAGTTTAACTCCGATGCAGGCGTGAATGCGGTTACATTCCGTGCTGACGGAACAAAGGTTGAGAAGGGCGAATTTACAAGCTCATGGGTTGGCTCATATATCGAGCTTACGCCCGATGACCCCGGAATGAGGCTTATGTATACGTCAAAGTATCGTGAACAGGGTCTTGACGTTGATACAAGTTCCTCTGTCGGTTCTGACGAGGAAGGATATTCAAAGCTTGTGTACCGCATTATGGACCTTAATATTATCGCCGATACATATGAGCCGGTAGACTCAAACGAGCGCATTATAAACCTAAAGATTTTCGATGAAGGCACCGACCCGTCAATGGGCGCCGATACAATCGCGGTTATTGATACAATAGATAACAGTGAGCCGGAATTCACAATATCCGCAGTTCCGCAGTTTTTCGGCGACTTAAGAGTAGAGCCAATAGAAATATTCTACACACCGCAAAACATTGTAATGACGGTGCGTATACAGGATAAGGATTCCGGTATAAAAGAGATAAGGCTGGGGCATTTTGACATTGAAGGAATCGGCGATGTTGAACTGACAATACCCATGGCAGACGATAACGGAAATGTTTTGGATTACAGCAAAACTCCTTGGGTTGAGGATTGCACGCGCTACGGAAAACCGGTTTTGATTGAGTATTTCGGTGATACCGATTTAAAGGGCGAAAAAATAGTAAAATACACCTTTACCGACAATGCAACAATGCCGGCAATTGCAGCCGAAAACGGCGCAGGCGGCGTTGCATATATTTCAAATAACCACAAAGAGGGAATTTCCACTATGG
>CAJLYO010000046.1 GCA_905210885.1 uncultured Eubacteriales bacterium
CCGCAAAGCTAAAAGCGGGCGAAGGTCTGACCGTCACTTACTCCGGTGCAGGCACGGGCGAGAACGAATATGTTTCCGCCATGCTCGTGGGAAAAAGTGGCAACATTCTTTACTACGGCCGCATCGCACAGAACAGAAAATTCGGTACGGCAAGCGTGGAAATTCCGTCCGACCTTGCACCGGGCAGCTACACCTTGAAAATTTTCAGCGAACAATATAACGGCGATTATAAAACCGACTATGCGAGTGATTTCACAGACATTTCGCTGACGGTTGAAAAGTGCACCGATACCGATATTGTCTGCAAGGTTATAAACGGAGGAAAGGTAAGCAATCACAAGGGTATAAACGTGCCTAACGTTCACCTTGAGCTTGAATATTTAAGTGAACAGGACAAAAGCGACATTTTGTTCGGCATAGAAAATGACGTTGATTATATAGCAAGCTCTTTTGTGCGCTGCCGTGAAGATGTTGTGGCACTCAGAAAGTTTATTAATTATAACGGCGGACATGATATAAGAATTATTTCTAAAATTGAAAATATCGAGGGTGTTGACAACTTCGACGATATCCTTGCAAAGTCGGACGGCATAATGGTGGCAAGAGGCGATATGGGCGTAGAGGTGGAGTATGAGCGTCTGCCCGGTCTGCAAAAGCGTTTTATAAAAAAATGCTATCAATCGGGTAAGATGGTTATAACCGCAACCCAGATGCTTGAATCCATGATGAGCCATGCAACGCCTACACGTGCGGAGATTACGGACGTTGCAAACGCCGTTTTTGACGGAACGTCAGCCGTTATGCTTTCCGGAGAAACCGCTGTTGGTAAATATCCCGTGCTTGCGGTTAAAGTTATGGCGAAAATTGCGGCTCAGGCGGAAAAAGACAGCTTTGAAATTAATTCTTCAAAGGGTATAAATTACGAAATGGATTTTTCCGATACCACAAATGCCGTATGCGACGCTGCCTGCACTACTGCGCGTGATATAAAGGCGTCGGCAATAATCGCTGTTACAAAATACGGTCAGACAGCGCGGAGAATGTCAAAATTCCGCCCGATAGAGCCTGTTGTCGCGGCAACGCCGATAGAGAAAACTTTCCATCAGCTTGCTCTTTCCTGGGGTGTTTACCCTGTTCTTGCGCGCTACCAGTCAAATTTTGAGGATTTGTTTATGCATGCTGTTGACTGCGCAAAACAGATTGATATTATAGAGCCGGGCGACAAGGTTGTTATCGCTGCCGGTATTCCTCTTGATACTCCCGGAAATACGAATATTCTGAAAATTGAAACGGTTACGGAGTAATTAAAGGGGGTAACGCTGAAATTGCGGCACCTACCCGATTACCTTATCCATCATTACGGTGGCGGTTTTTATAACCCCGCTGCCGTATTTTTCTTTTATTGCGTCAAGAGAGCGCTCAAGCTTTTCACGGCGTTCGGTTTTTTCTATATCCGTGTCCATTGCAAGCTGAATATTATTTTCCGAAACAAGGTTTGACGCCCTTACACCGACGCTTCTGAAAACACCGCCGTTCGGGAAATTCTTTTTGTAAATCATGAATGCCGTTTCAAACAGGCTTTTCGAGTCGCAAATCGGGTATGAAACCGAAACCTGTCTTTCGCACGCAACAAAATTTGCGGTTTTTGTATGCAGCGTCACCGTGGTGCACCTGAGATGCTTTTTTCTCATTCTGTACGCAACGCTTTCGCACATGGCAAGCAGAAAAATCCGTATGTCCTCATCGCATGTTAAATCACGGTAGGCGGTTGTGGTGTTGCCTATGCTTTTCGGGATTTCGGCTGCGTCCGCATATGCCACGGAAGATCGGTCAAGTCCGTTTGCGTATTCCCATAAAAGCTCGCCGTTTTTGCCGAGAATACGTTTTAAAATACGAACGTCTGTTCGTGCTATGTCGCCTATTGTTTTTATACCGAACTCCGAAAGCCGCGCATTGCCGGATTTGCCCACAAAAAGCATGTCCGAGGCAGGGAGCGGCCATACAACGTTTTTAAAATTGTTTTCCGTTATAACGGTTGTGGCGTCGGGCTTTTTCATGTCGGAGCCAAGCTTTGCAAACACCTTGTTAAAGCTTACTCCGACCGAAACCGTAACGCCGAGCTCATTGCGGATTTTTTCACGTATTTCGTTTGCGATTGCCGTGCCGTTTCCAAAGCGCCATGTGCTTCCCGTAACGTCAAGCCAGCTTTCGTCCGGTCCGAAGTCTTCTACCTGATCCGTATAGCCGTAATATATCTTGTTTGCAGCCTTTGAATATTCGCGGTACAGCTTAAAATCGGGCGGCAAAATAACAAGCTCCGGGCATTTTTTTCGCGCCGAACAAAGGCTTTCGCCCGTTATTATATTAAATTTTTTCGCATTATAATTTTTCGCCAAAACAATTCCGTGACGCATTTTTTCGTCACCGCCCACCGCTACCGGAAATTTGTTCAGCTCGGGGCGTTTGGAACATTCGACAGAAGCGTAAAAATTGTTCATATCACAGTGCAAAACCGTACTCATTGAAAATTCCCCTTGACAAACGTTAAAATTTGCTGTAGAATATACACGAACTCTAATTCGTATTCATTATACACGAATTTATGTTCGCTGTCAATACATAATACGAATTTAAATTCGTAAAAAGAGGTGTTTTAATGAAATTCAGTGATAAATTAAAAAAGCTGCGTGAAAGGGAAAAACTTTCACAAAAGGCTCTGGCGGAAAAAATCGGTGTTTCCGAAAGGACGGTGCAGTTTTATGAAACAGGTTCGCGCTATCCGAAAACTCCCGAGATTATAAACAGGCTTTGTTCCGTTTTTAACGTTACATATGAGTATCTGTTTGACGAAAAGGACGGATTTGCCGTACGTGCTGCGGAAAAATACGGCGAAAGCGGACTTTATGATGCTCAGCAGCTTATAAACGAAATAAACGGCTTATATGCCGGGGGACACCTTGACAGTGATGATATGGACAAGGTTTTTAAGGTTGTAACCGAGCTTTACTGGGACGCTAAAGAAAAAAACAAGAAGTTCGGCGGACGTTAAGAGGAGAATATTATGGATTACATATTAAAAGAGGCACGTCGGCTTAAGAAAATGTCTGATATGGGTGACCCGTTTGAGATATGCGCGTCAGTGGGGATAAACGTTGTTTTTGCCGATATAGGTTCGCTTAAAGGCTTTTACAAGTATATAAAAAGAAACAGATATGTAGTTATAAATGAAAATCTTGACGAGCGCACCGCAAGACTTGTCTGCGCCCATGAACTGGGGCATGACAGACTTCACCGCGAATTTGCGAAGCACTCGTTTTTGCGTGAATATATGCTGTACGACCGCGACAGCAGGGCGGAGTATGAGGCAAACCTCTTTGCCGCCGAGCTGCTTTTGGACGATGAAGAGGTTATGGAGCTTTTGTGCGACGGGTATACATACCCTCAGGCGGCTCACATGCTGGATATTGATACAAATTTACTTTTGATAAAGGTGGATTCCATGAATAAGCGCGGCATGAAATTTAAAAACGTTGTCCGTCAGTCGGATTTTTTATAACGGAAAAATCTGCATTTGCGTATGCAGATTCCGCAGACAACACCTCTGCCGATGTGCTGGTACGCTTTTTTCATGTGGGTGCTGCATGCCTGCGCGTCAAACATTTCTTCGCGCGGTATGCCTTCACGGTAGTTGACGCCGCGTATTGCCATTGCCGGGCATGCGTTTTTGCATAAATTACATTCGCCGCAGTCCTTTATTAACGGCGTTCCGGCTGCAAAGGGCATGTCCGTTAAAATTGTTCCCAGGCGCACGGCAGGACCGTATTTTTCCGAGATAAACAGGGCGTTTTTGCCGATGAAGCCAAGACCGGCAAGGCGTGCTGCGGTTTTATGGGGAAAATATCCCGCAAGACCGGAGGTTGATTGGGAGGCGCCCACGCATATGTAGTTGAAGCCTTTTTTGTCAATTTCAAGCCCGGCGCGCAAAAGCGAGCTGTCTATAAATGCGTTTACCGTTCTGTAATGGTGAAAGTATTCAAATGTGGGCTGTTCTTCGATTTTTGACATCACAAAAGGCGAAAGGGGTATAACAACCGATATGGCGTAGGGTAAATCAGCCTCGACTTTTGCAAAGCCTACCTCGTATATTCCGAGATTTTCAAATATATTTTTAATAAATTCGTTATTATTCAAAAAAATCACCTGAAATTATTATAACATACTTTTATTTTTTTGAAAAGTATGATACAATAAAAATACAGGTTAATTTTTGTAACGGAGGTATAACCATGTATTTGGATGATGTGCAGGTCAGGCTGACCGTGCTTTATGCTGTACGCTGCTGCAAGGTGTCTGTTTCCGAGGACATGTTTCAGGAGCTTATAGTATATCAGAATGTTATGGATTATTTTACCATGATGAACTGCGTGTACGAGCTTGAAAAAATGAAAATGGTAAAATCAATGGTTATAGATAACGAAACCAGATTTGATATCACTAAAAAAGGACTTTCGTCAGTGCTGATGTTTAAGGATAAAATTCCCCTCAGCATAAGGGACAAAATTTACGATAAGGCGTATGAATTAAATCAGCGCGCCGCGCGCGGACGGGAGATTTCCGCGGACATTGTGCCCATTGACGAAAAGCGGTATATGGCAAAGTGCGGGATTTACGAATGGGGCACGCCCCTTTTGGAGGTAAGCGTGTTTGCCGGCGGAAAGAAAAATGCGCAGGATATCGTAAAGCGCTTTGAAAAAGAAGCGTCATCGGTGTACAAGCTTATACTTGAAAAAATAGCGGAGGAAGGAAAATAAGTATGGATTTAACTTCGCCGAGTGAAATAAAAAGAATCATGAACGGCCTCGGCAGAGGCTTTAATAAAGCTCTGGGGCAGAATTTTTTAATTGACAGAAGCGTGCTTGACGAAATTGTGCACGCAAGCGGTATAGATGAAAGATACGGCGTAATCGAAATAGGTCCCGGAATAGGCACGCTTACGGCAGAGCTTGCAAAGAATGCAAAAAAGGTAGTAAGCATAGAGCTTGACCGGCAGATTGCGGAGTATTTGAAGCGTGCATTCGCTTTTGATAAAAATGTTGAAATTATAAACGGCGACGCTATGAAAACCGATTTTGCGGAGCTTATTAAAACCCGTTTTGACGGTATGCCGTGCGTGCTTGTTGCAAACCTTCCGTATTATATTACAACCCCGATTATTATGAAGCTTTTGGAGGAGGAATACCCCTTTGAAAGCATAACGGTTATGATACAAAAGGAGGTTGCGCTGCGGTTTGCCGCAAAATGCGGAACGAAGGACTACGGCGCGGTTTCTCTTGCCGTTCAGTATTATACAGACCCTTGCCTTATAACCGAGGTTGCACCCGGCTGCTTTATGCCGCCGCCTAAGGTCACCTCAGAGGTTATACGCCTTGACATAAAAGACCATGTGCGCCCGGCGGTATTGGACGAGGCGGAGCTTTTTAAGGTTATAAAGGCTTCTTTTGCACAGCGGAGAAAAACCCTTGTTAACGGGCTTTCCGCGGTTTATAAGGATATACCAAAGGAACAGCTGAAAAAAATAATCGCCGAAATCGGCGGAAACGAAAATATAAGGGGAGAACAGCTTAGCCTTGAACAGTTTATACGTCTTGCCGATGCTTTAAAAAGCTGAAACAAATACGTTTTTACAGTATTTATGTACGTTTTTCACCTGACAAAACAAAACATGTATGTTAAAATAGTAGTATCATGTTGTAAGAGGGTGATAAAATGAATTTACATGCATTAAAAACAAGTGCCGCAAATTTTTGGGACATAATCGGCGATTTCGGGAAATTTGACCCGGAAATACATACGGTCGGAGGCTGTATTTTTGCGAAAAATGAAAGCATAGAAGTAACCTCCGAAACGGAAAAACACGAAAACGGCGTGTGCGTGCAGCGCGGAATGGTGAAAAATATTTCCGGTAAGGAAGTAACATTAAACGTGCTGTCCTCTGTTTTTACCTTGGACGGAGGAGAATACGAAGTGTATTCTCAGTATAACGGCTGGGAAAATGAAAGCCAAGGTGCGTGGCAGCCGCTTGCTACCGGATTTTTTGCATCTTCCGAAAGTGTGAGAAATGCTCACAGCGCCGCTCCGTTTTCCGTACTCTGGAATGGGCAGTGTCAAAGAGGTACGGCTTTTCATTTATCCGCATACTCAAATTGGAAAATCAGCATTGCGCGGAAGTATTATAAGGGCGAAAGTACGTATATCGAAGTAAAACTCGGTATTTCCGACAGCGGTCTTGCCGTAAAGCTTGCACCGGGTGAGGAGCTTTTATTACCGGAAATTATTTATTATGATGTTTTAAACCGTGTGGATTTGGACTGCTGGAAGTTGCATGCTTATCTGAATAAGAAATATCCGCGCAGGGAAATGCCTGTTATATATAACACGTGGCTTTATAAGTTTGACAGATTTACATATGACGATATAATAAAACAGATTGAGCGCGCGCAAATGCTGGGAGTTGAGTATTTTGTTACGGACGCCGGCTGGTTCGGCAACGGCGAAAACTGGTCGGAGGCGCGGGGCGACTGGGAGGAAAATGCCGAGTTCGGTTTCAGAGGACGTATGCTTGAGGCGGCAGAACAGGTGCGTGCCCACGGCATGAAGTTCGGCTTCTGGCTCGAGCCGGAATGTGCCTCCGATAAATCGGATATCGTAAAGGAACACCCTGAGTATTTTTTGAAGGGTGACAGTGATTATTTTGTTGATTTTTCGAATCCTGCCGCGGTAGAGTATATATTCAACAAGACTTGCAGCCTTGTTGAACGGTTCGGCGCAAAATTTATAAAATTCGACTTCAATGCCGATTTGAATTATGACGTTTACAAAAGCGGCTTTACCCGGTATTTTAAAGGGCATAAAAAGTATATCGAAATGCTTAAGGAGCGCTATCTGGATTTGTATATTGAAAATTGTGCGTCCGGCGGAATGAGAATGTCCGTCCGTGACGGTACGATGTATGACAGCTTTTGGCTCAGCGATAACCAGAGTCCGTATCATACACTCCGCATTTTTAAGGATACGATACTTCGAATGCCGCCGCAGTGGGTAGAGTGCTGGGCAACCGTTACTTCGGCTGAAGGCATAGCCCCGGTATACGCTTCGTCTGAGATGAGCGGTAAGCTTATTGCTTCAAATGACGCTACTTGGGATGATGTGTGTGGTGTGCGCATGAGCTATTTAACAGGTGTGCTGACCGGAAGCCCGGTTGGCTTAAGCTGTGATTTAACTGCAATTTCCGACAGTGCTTTTGGTGAATTAAGAAAATTTATTGCTGAATTTAAGAAAAAGCGCAGCTTTTGGCAAAACGCCGTATGTCATATTCTGACCGATACGGACTCAATGCTTGTGCTGGAGTTCAGAAACGAGGATTTTTCGGAAATTGAACTTGTTGTGTTCACTAAAAAACTTGTTCAGAAAAATATCCGCGTGTATCCCGTCTGCAATGCCGACTATTATTACGGCGATCATAAAAGCGGAAGAGAATTGGCGGAAGAAGGCATTGATTTTCGTATCAGCGAAAGCGCTTCGGCTCAGCGTTTGTCGCTTGTCGGTGAGAAAAAATGAAAACACTTGCGTTAATTATCGGGCTTACGGCAACCGCCTTTTTCCTTTTAGGATATCTTATGAAGAAGCGGAAACGAATAATACTCTTTAACGTTACTTCAAGGGTTTTGTATATACTGCAATATGTACTTTTGGGAGCCTTTGAAGGCGCTGCTTTGGATATTGCCGGGGCGGCTGCAACGGTTTTTGCGCAGAAAAAGGATTTGCCGTTTATAAAAAAGCATTTAAAGCTTGCGTTTTCCGCCGTGAATATTATTATAATAATAACGGGGCTGTCGCTGTATAAGAATATTTACAGTCTGCTCCCGATTATGGGCGTTATGCTGCATACCGGCGCTTTTTGGCTTGACGACGAAAAATACGTGCGCCGTGTTTCTCTTATCGGTTCGCCGTTTTGGCTGGTGTACAATTTTGTAAGCGGCGCGTACGGCTCATGCGTGGGTGATACGCTGTCTGTAATTTTTCTGATTAGCTCCATTTACAGATACGACATTAAGCAATAAAAAAATCCCCGGTTTTCCGGGGATTTTTTTATTATTCGCCAAGGTACGCTTTTTTAACCGAATCGTCATTCATAAGCTCTTTTGCATTGCCGGAAAGGGCAATGCTTCCGGTTTCGAGAACATATGCTCTGTCCGCAACGGACAATGCCTTTTTTGCATTCTGCTCTACAAGCAAAACGGTTGTTCCGTCCTTATGAATATCTTTTATTATATCAAAAACCTGGTCAACCAGCAGAGGAGAAAGTCCCATTGACGGTTCGTCAAGCATTAAAAGCTTGGGGCGGCTCATAAGGGCTCTGCCCATTGCAAGCATCTGCTGTTCACCGCCGGAAAGGGTACCGGCAACCTGATTTTTTCTTTCCTTAAGGCGCGGAAACTTATCATATATATACTCAAGACTGTCTTTAAAGTCCTTCTTTGTATAAGCGCCCATTAAAAGATTTTCGTAAACGCTTAAATGCTGGAAAACGCGGCGGCCTTCCGGAACCTGCGTCATACCGAGCTTAACGATTTTATGACACGGAACCTTTGTTATTTCCTGTCCGTCGTACGTTATGCTTCCGTGGCGCGACGGGATAAGTCCCATAATGCTTTGCATTGTTGTGGTTTTTCCCGCTCCGTTTGCACCGATAAGCGTAACAACCTCGCCCTCGTTAACCTCAAAGCTTATTCCCTTAAGTGCCTGAATAACTCCGTAAAATACTTCTAAATTCTTTATTTCAAGTAATGCCATTTCATCTCACCTCCGGTTACTTTCCGATATATGCCTTAACAACCTCGGGGTCGTTAAGGGCGTCGTTGACTTTACCCTGGAACAGTGTCGTACCGAAGTTTAAGACGGTAACCTCATCGCACAGACCCGAAACGAACTTCAGGTCATGCTCGATTAAAAGAATTGTCATATCAAACTTATCTCTTATAAACTTAACATTTGCCATAAGTTCTTCGGTTTCATTGGGATTCATTCCGGCTGCAGGCTCATCCAACAGCAAAAGCTTCGGGTTTGTTGCAAGGGCTCTTGCAATCTCAAGCTTTCTTTGCTTGCCGTAAGGAAGATTGCAGGCAAGATTGTTACGCTCCTCCTCAAGACCAAATATGGAAAGCAGCTCCTTTGCTTTGTCTCTCATTTTCTTTTCACAGGCAAAATGTGCCGGCAGTCTTAACATGCTTTCGAATGGATTACAATGAAATTCGGGCTGATTATGAAGTCCCACAAGTACATTTCTTATAACGCTCATGTTGTTAAAAAGCCGGATATTCTGGAACGTTCTCGCAATTCCCTTGCGGTTTATATATTCCTGATTTTTTCCCGTTAAGTCCTCGCCGTCAAGGTAAAACCTGCCGGTAGTGGGGGTGTAAACGCCTGTTAACATGTTAAAAATTGTGGTTTTTCCCGCACCGTTAGGTCCGATAAGACCGTATAGCTGATTTTTCTTGATTTTGATGTTTACGTCCGAAGCGGCTTTTAGTCCGCCGAAGGAGATACCTAAGTTTTCCGTTTTAAGCATATAGTTTTCCGGCATTATTGGTTCTCCTTTCTGTCATCATTTTCGCTGTTTTTCGGATTTGTGGAAAGTACAGCGTCCATATCGATTTTTGAGGGGATACGGCTCCATACCGCAGCGTCATCTTTAATATCCGCCGGGTCATGAGCTGTTGCCTCCTGGATTTTTCTGTTTATAAAAGCTATAAAGTGTTTAAAGCTCAGCTTTTCTTTTATTGGCGCCAAAGCCGGTGCGTTGTTTAAAATAACCATCGTTATTAAGATAAGTGCGTATATAAGGTATTTAAGCGCCGCCAAATCACCGGAAAGCTTTGTCGTAAGCTGGAAGTTTATGAACGTTATAAGCGCCGCCGCAACA
>CAJLYO010000047.1 GCA_905210885.1 uncultured Eubacteriales bacterium
CCTGCCGATGCATTACCGCCGCTTTTGCTGCTTACGTATGAAGGTACGTAGTATAAATGACCTTCGTCCGTTTTAAAGTCGCGGACTATGTCCGGATTGCTGTCAAGGAATTTTTTGAAGTTCGGCGCATAATCATCTATTAAATCGTCTAAGCTTGCTATGTAATTTTCACGTATAGCATTTTCCACACCGCCGGGCGTGTCAGTCGTCCAATACCAGCCTATAAGGTCGGGAAGGTCGTCAGACGCCAAAAGCAGGTTAAACTGCTGCTTTTCCTGACCGGCTGTTGCAAATGTCCATTCAATATTAACGCCAAGCTTCTCCATATAATTTTTAAGCGAAGGGTATTCAAGGGGGTTGCTGTACTGACCAATTGCACTGCCGCCGCGGTAAGACCACGCTTTAAGGGTTGTTTCCGTTTTAATGGGATAACCGCTTTTTTTAAGCGCCTCTAAATCGTCGGAAGATCCGGTGTCGCCGTTTCCTCCTCCGCAGCCTGAAATTGCTGCCGCTGCAAGCAGTGCCGTAACCGTTGCATAAATTTTTTTCATAACAAAACTCCTCTCATAATCATATTATTTTAAAAGCCCCGAGACATTTAAAACCGTAAAAAGTATCTTGGCCGTTTCCGCACGGGTTGCAAAATTTTCCGGTTTTACCGTGTTATCGCCGTAACCGCCCATAGCGCCGATTTCCGACATTTTCAAAACAGCCTCACGGGCATATTCCGCGATGTCGCCATCGTCCGCGAACCTTGCGGCAGCGTTTCCGGAAAGTTCTATATTTTTATACTGCAGCGCGCGCATAAGAATTGCCGCAATATCCTGGCGCGTTATGTTTTGTCCGACGCCAAAGCTTTCGCCGTCACCGTTTACAATTTTCGCCTTTGCCGCTGCGGTGATATACAAAGCGTACCATGCAGCACTGTCAACGTCCGAGAAATGCGAAACCGCAGTTTTGTCGGTTTCTATATTAAATGCCGCTACCGTCATTTTAACAAATTCCTCGCGTGTAATATTGTCATTGGGTCTGAAATTGCCATGCTCATCGCCGCTTACAATATCTCTGTCTGCCAAAGCCTTTACGCTTTCCGCCGCCCACGAAACGCCGTTATCCTGCATATCGGGGAAATTTTTGCCGGTGTCCTGATTATCCGACGGCTTGTTATCATCGGGTTTTTCCGTTACCGGAGGAACATACACGGTTTTGGAGCCGCCTCCCCCTCCTCCGCCTCCGCTGCTGCCGCTGCCCTTTGAAGGCGTTTTTGCCGGCTTTGCGGGAACGTTAATTGTAAAGCTGCGCGGTTTCACAAGCATTTCCGTGCCGTCATCTCGCACCGCTTTTACCGTCAGTACAACGGTTTTCGCCGTTTCCTGAATGTGAACCATTCCGTATTCGTCTATAACGGAAGGGTCGGAGGTGCTCCATGAAAATTTCGTACCGTTTTTGCCCGACTCGGGGAGATTTATACGCGTTGTATTTACTGTAACATCGCTGTCGATTTCAATGCTTAATATATCCTGAGTATATATATCCTCAGAAAGGTCAAGCATTTTAACAGTAACCGTAAGCTCTATGGGAAGGCTTTTACCTGCTTTTGACACAATTCCGCTCAATGTAACCGTACGGTCATTATTCTTTTCATCGTCATAAGAGGGACGGTAAACGGTGCCGTCGGTGGTAACAACTTTATCGTCAGAACTTTCCGTCCATGTAATAAATGTATCATCGGGGCCTTTACCGGGCAGAACAAGATTTCCGGTTACAGCCGACAAGTCGGCGCCCTCGTTTAAAGCCAATGTAATATCGGTAATGGTATTTTTCACATTTTCAAGCTGTGCCGCAATATCCTGAGGCTCACCGAAAATAAAGTTAAGCTTTGCATTTCCGAAGCTTCTGCCGTATGAGTCATATGCGCCTGAAAAATCGATTACGCACTCGTCACCTTCGTTTGCCGTTTCCGCCATGGTAATTACGGGTTTTGACTTCCACGCCGTAATCGACGCTGCCTTGCCCGTAAGATTTTCCTGCGACTCAACACCCCACGCAAGGGTATAGTCGGTGCCTTCGCTTAAAACGGTAAAGTCCGCCTCGCTTGCCGCTCTTTTTCTCACAACAACCGGCGTGCCCTCCGTAACGTCTGCAAACTGGCTTAAATTAACCGTAAACACCGTTGTGTCGACGTCTGCGCTGTAGCCTTTTTCGTCGTCGCCTTTTAATTCGCCGCAGCCGATAATCTCAGCCTGCCGCGGAATAACCTTCACGTTGTCAACATAATATACGTCTGTTCTCGACCTGTTGTACAGCAAAAATCCTGCGAATGCGAAAACATCATCGGGAAATTCCGCGCCGCCCAAGTTTTTGTTTTCAACATTTTCTCCGTCAAGCACTCCGCTTTTCAGCGTAACGCTGTATGACTTTTCAGCCCAGTCCGCAGAAACAACAAACTTATATCTTTCGTTTGCCGCATACTTTCCGGCGGTAACCGGCGTTCCGTAGCTTGCGGCGCTTATTATAATTTCCCCCTGATTTGTGAAAGAAATTATCGGCGCATCTCTGAAACTGCCGCTTTGCGCGGACGAAGCACCGCTGTCATTTACAAGGTTAAAATACAAGATCGCATTGCTCTCAGTGGAAACCGGGATAAAGTCAATTTCAAAATCAACTTTTCCGGGCATGGCAAATGACGCGTCGCCTTTTAAAAACGTGCTTTTTCCTGCCGGAATTTCAATCATGCCGTCAACAACAGAGCAAACCGCGCCGTTCCACCCGGGACCGCGCTGCGTTCCGGCGCCGTCCCTTGCAAGCAAAATGTTATCGGTTAAAAACTCAGCCCTGTTGCTTGACGATACAAAAGCGCACGCCGAGCCGAATACGATTTGGCAAACTGAAAAGTTTAAAATCAGCACTGCCGATAAAAGAGAAGCAAGCTTTTTTCTCACAAATATTCCCCCTTATTACTTGTATAAAACTACTTCTTTAATATTTGAATAATACTGACGGATATAAACGTCATCGCCGACCTCAATATCGGACATCGAACCTTTATACACATTCTGTTTTTCGCGCTCATACACCGTAACATTTACATTGCCCAGCGAATACACTCGTCTTACGCCGTCAAGTTCGTCCAATACTATTTTTGAATCATTGTAAGCCGAAACTTTTCCGTAATTCACACCGAGGTACTGGTTGCCGTGACCCTCGTTTAAAACACCCAGATCTGCCGACGGAGAACTGCCGTCAAGCCATCTTTCGTTGCTTTTATCTCCTGCACGGACGGTTACAAGAATATTTGTCGCCTCACCGTTGGAATTAAGGGTAAGCAAAACCGCATCTCCCGGTCTTACGTCTTCTGCTGCGGTTTTGTTTCCGCCGGCATTTTCAAGCAGATACTTTAACGCCGGATATCTGCCCCATATTCCGCCGCTTCCTTCTGTCGGACGTGTATATATTCTTACGGCGGTTCCGCTTCTGTATCCGTTTAATATGGTAACGTCCTCACCGTCGGCATTTAATCCTTTTGAAATCTTTTCAACCACCAAAACGTCCGAATTTAAGTTAGGCGTATCCGGTGCGGCGGTATCGCCCACGTTGTATTCATAATACCTTATGGCAATGTTTGAAAACAGTGTTTCGTCAACATCGTAAAATGCCATCTGCATTTTATTTGTCGCAGCGGAAGCGCCTGTGTTTGCCGGCAGAGTAATTTCACCGAAAACATAATCTAATATCAGGTTGGAATATGAAAGCGAATACACTGCGTCATCGGGAATACCCGACAAATCCGGGGCGGGATTGCCCTCAATCTTGCTCTCAACTGCAGGAACCGCAAATATAACTGTCTGTGCGGTAAGTCCCACCCTTTTACCGATTGTGCCCGATTTAAAAACAGTGCGGGCGGTATTTTCGTTTGAACGAATAAAAATGTCGGGGTAAAGCTCGTCATCTCTTTCCTTCTCTGAGGTTTCTGCCTGCGGAGCATAGGCATAAATGTCAAGATAAGTAATTTTTTCATTTACCATCTTATATTTAACAAGCCTGTACAAAAGATTTTGCTGCTGTGCATATTGCGTAAGAGTGTCATAAATCTGCGCGTTACCGCGGACACTTTTGCCGTTAATCGTTACCTTGTCGGCAAATTCCGCTACAGATGCATTGCCGTCGGTGTTGTAAAGAGTGCACTTTACAATTTCCGAAACACCGGGGAACTTTGCATACTTGCTTATAAATCCGAGGCTTGACTCAACCTGCTCGCTTACCTCATTCATATTTATTGCGGCAATCATATTGAATTTATTAAGTAAGAATGTCGATTCAAGACCTGCCTTGAGCTTCTTTACATTTGTATTCTTAAGAATAATCTGCTGCTGATACAAAGGCGATTCAAGATAGCTTTCGCCGCCTATTACCGCGCCATCCTCACTTACTTCGCTTATCACACCGCTTACCTGAAGGGTAGAACCGAAGCCCATCGCCCGTGTAATTTCACCCTGAGCATTTGTTTCGCAAATTACGGATAAAACTACGTTTTTCTCTATATCCTTGGGGTTAAAAAGCTGTCCGTTTTCGTCACGCAGAAAGACTTTATCCTTATCATAAGCCTTTTTCATTTCAAGGCTCTCGCCGTATTTTCCCTTGATTTCAAACTTAGAAAAATTAAACTCCTTAACAACTATATCCGTGTAGGTCTTAACCCAAACAATATCAAAGCTTCCGTCCCCGTCGTTGTCAATTAAAGTAAGGTCGGACAACGCGCCTTTTTTCAATTCATTCTGCAAATGCGCCATATCCGCTTTATCCGCCGGACCGGAGTATTTAAAGTTTTCGTACACAAGCGCATCTTTGGAAATACTAAGGCTTTGTTCACCGTCACCACGGGATATTTTGACCTTGTCCAAATCTGCCAAATCAAAAACCTCGCCGGATTTTGCGTAAACAATTTCATTTTTTCTGGTAAGCGGATACATGCACACAATTTTATCCGAATCCGGGTTTGTATTATCAATATAGTAACGAACGGTCTGACCGAGATACTCCGTATTTTCATAAAGCAGCATGCTGTCGTATAATACACCGTCGATTTTCACGGTGCCGCCGGAGGTCGGCTGCGTTCCGTCAATGCTCATTATCGAGTTGCACTGCAAAACGCCGTCGTCATATGATATGTTCCAATGAGCCTCAATGTATGTCGGTGCGTCGCTTTTTGTATTATCGATTATTCCGTTATTTGTTATATAATAATCCGGAATTTTTGTGTGCAGCGCTTTATACACAAGCGCCGCCGCGTCACCGGCAGTCGCCGCAGCCTCGGGATTTTGGTTGGTTAAAAGTCCGATACTCCGCGCCGTTTCCAGATACCCCATCGGGTAACCGCCGTTAATACGCGCCATAGGCTCATATCCCAGCATGCTTACCAAAACCTTAATAATATCACGCAGGGTAATTGTGTCATACGGACGAAAACTTACCGTTTTGTCGTCATTGTCATATCCGGACATAATTCCGCTTTCAACCGCCGCCGCAATCTCCACGGCGTATTCACAGCCATCCGTATCCGTTATGTTTTTCGCCGTTTCTACTTCGAGTGCGCCTCCACGGTAGCTTAAAACACCGGAAACAACCGCAGCCATTTCTCCTCTTGTAAATTCTTTTTCGGGATTTTCAAGATTGGGGAATACAGAAAACGATTTAAAAAATCCTTCGTACTCCGGTGTCAAAGCCGTTATACTATCCGCAGCCGTCGCCGTTTGCGGAAATGCAGCGACAGCCATGCTGAAAATCAGCACAAACAATATTAGTTTTTTCATGGTTTTATCCTTACCTTTCTGTTTATTTTACTGATTTCCCGTTTTTTCTTTTGCCGCGCTGAGGGTAATCTTTCTTCCGTTTATGTCCTTTAGATTAACGGAAATTTTAAGGGGTTTTGTGTCAATAACCGTTACGTTCGAGTCAGCAGAAATTATACTTTCGGCATTAACATCGGCAAATGTGACAACTATGGGTTTAGTTGCCTTAAAGGTCGGGTCGGACATAGAAATATCAAAAACGCCGTTTTCATCATGCGTCATTAAAATAAGCTGTCCGGAAACGCTGACACCGCCTACGCTTCCGCCTGTTTTCTGCCAGAAGTTATAACCGGCAACACTCAATCGCGTATTTCTTACGGCGTGCGCCGTGTTGTCCTGAGAAAGAATTTCAAAATCAGGCTTGTATTCCGAAACCTCCTGTGCCGTCATGCCGGGCAAAACAACATATGCATACTTTGCGTTGTCCGGGTGAACACCGTGATTTAACCACAGCTTGGCGAAATTTTCCGTTATGTACGCGTCAGCGCCTGCCGCCCACATATCCTTTTCCCATTCCGTGCGCTGCTCCTTAACGGCTGTAAGGCTGACCGGTTCGGGAAAATAATAACCAACATCGCTTTTATCGGTATTGCCCTGAACATGAGCCGTTTTTACATTTTCAATAACCGTGTCCGTATCGTTTGAGAACTCCTCGCTGTTTATATAAATCTTATTAGAACCGTCCTCTTTTAATTTTCGGTTATCGATTACGGTATTTATTTCATATGCTCCGCCGCGTATGTCAGAGCCGAGTGCAACAACCGAATTATCAAAGATAAACCATGACTTTTTGCCTGACATAGAGCTGTTCCAGTTAAAGGTCAGCATTCCGGCAACGCCGTACTTTTCGTCATAATCCATGCTCGCGCACCAATCGTTCGGATTAAACATTTCGCCTTCAAATCTTTTCGTTGTTCTGGGAACCAAATCAACCGTTATTCCCGGCAGTCTGTAATGGTCCACCGAAACCCAATAATTTCTGTCATACTGAGTTCTGTCATCATTTAATATTTCAAGCATGCCGGAACTTGCATACCATGCCTTCATAGCGTCGCCGTTTGAAGCCTCAAAGGTTTTCGTTCTGTCGCTTACCATAGACAGCGCCACGCCCCAGTCACCGAACTTTCCTACAAATTTATCACCTGTCGGAAAACGCTTAAGACGGTATGTATCTCCGCTTGCCTCAATTTCATCATTAAGCACCAGCGGGTCGTCGAGATGCCCCTGGTCGATTTTAAACTGTTTTACTATTCCTAAAAATTTACTTCTGTTCGGTTCGGAAAAATACTCTGCAAGCTGCTGCATTGAATATGTAACGTTTTCGCCGAACCTGTTTCCCATACCGACTCCGCGCCCTGCGGCACAGTCAACGGTAGAACCCTTGTACATAATCGCCTCAAAGCCGTCCGTCAAACGCTGTGCAATATCGTCAAGCACCGCCTGTTCAATCTGCCACGGCGAGCCCGCAAGCACCGAAATAATGTTTCCGCTGTTAAAAAGCCAGTCACGGCCGTATGAAGCGTTATACATAAAGTTAGTATGCGTTATATACGTTCCGTCCCAGTAGTATCCGTCGCCGTCATTTACACCCAGCTCACGGTACAAGCACTCCTGCAAAAGAGAGTATACGGCGCGGTGAACGTAAAATTCATCATGAAGTGCAAAGCCCATTTTCAGGCATACTGCCGCAAGATAGAGCCTGTTGGCGCCCGTCCATTCATTTCCGCAGTAAAAATCCAGCGGGAAATAATATTCGATAGCGCCGCGCAGCTCGGTAATTAAATCATTTGGGATATCGTCCCGAAGCAAAACCATAATTTCGGCTGCGTACGTGGGAAACGATACTATCCACGGGTACCAGTTTGAATACCGTTCAATTCCCCTGTTATACTTTTTCTTAAGCATAAATCTTAAACAGTATTCCACATCGTCAAGCATTGATTTATCATTATAAAAAATGTTTCCCTCCTGCTTGTATGCCACCGCCATGTTTCTTATACGTATAATTGCCGTGGCAAGCTTTGCGGATTCAAGAGCAAAATTTGCCTCCGCAGGTATTAAGTCATCCCAAAGCTCAGCAGACTTTCCGTTCCTTAAAAGCTTGTCGCGCCAGCCCTTTGCGGTTTCTCCGGCGGTTTCTATTGCACTTAATCTCTCTTCGTTCTTTTCAAGCAGGTTTCCGGTATAATTGTTAGACAGCCGCTTTCTGATATATTCGTAATCCTCATCGGTATACTGTATCTCGGTTTCAAATGCAACCGTCATCGCTTCCAAGCCGTCGCGTGCGGAATCAAGCTGCTCCTGAGATACTGTTTCGGAGGCGGCAAGTTCTTTTGCCTTCTCAATTTTATCGTTGTATTCGTCAAATACTTTATCGTCTATTCTGTCTTTAAGTGTGGAATTTTTTAAGAAATCTCTTTTTATCTCAGCCAGATATACGGCTGTATTTAAATCGTCTTTTGTAACGGCATTGTCAAGATAAACGCGCCAGCGTGTCAAAGACACGATGGCATCGCCGAACTTGTTGTCCGTTTTTGTTATTTTTAACCGTATGTAGCGGTGATTTACACGATTGAAGCTTACGGTTTTCCCCGACGGACCGATGGCTTTTCCTTCGTATACGGTTGTCCAGTTTGTCTTATCCGGTGATGTCGCTATTTCAAACGCTCTTACGGCAGAATATGCCTCTCCCAGAGTAATTCTGTTATAATAAGACGGAACATATAAATCCATAATCATTTCGGCTTTTTCAGTGCCTACCGGCGTCTGAAAGAAAGAATTGTCGCTTGCGTCCGACACATTTTTCGCGGAATCGGTATTTACGCGCAAAACATTTCCGTTTTTATCCCATGCAGAAACATTGACAAACGCATTTAGCGCCTGATTTCCGCGAACCTCCGCCGCCGCAGCCGGTATGCTTTCCAAAATCATGATAAAGCATATCAAAATCACCGCTATTCTTTTCATCTTTTTACCTCCATACGGTTTATTTTATTGTTATTGCCTCCGAAAGCGGTCTTATATTATCGGTACCTTCAAATACAAATGCTTTCATTGTATAACTGCCGGCATCTTCGTTTTCGGCAATAGTATACGAAAGCGTCCTCGACTTACCGTCGGACGGCGCCGTTTTAAACGCGGTAAGCTGTCCGTTTTTATACACCGCAAGAACAAATGTTCCTTCGCTTCTGTATGAAGGAAGCGTAAAGCTGTTTTCGCCGTTTGCTATAGCAGTGCCGCCGTTTCCGCCGACAAATTCATATTCGGGGATTCTTATCTCGTATTCCTTTACGAAATCACCGTTTTGCAAAATTATGCGGACAGGGTCATTCCGCGTGCTTATCCAATCGTCAAAATCACCGGAAAATTCCATCTCCTCGGCGCTGTCGTAAAAGCTTACGGTAAAATCATCGGGAATATTTGACAAAGCATCGTAAATATTATCCACGGTAAGCGGCAGGTCATTTTCCGTAACCGTAACCGTTCCTTCGGGGTTGTTGATTTTCAAGCCATTGATTTCCGGAACAAAATCAAAATCATTCGGCAGCATTGTCACAGGCGACGCAACCTCGTAAAAGCTTAAGTTGTCAAAATACGAATGTGCAGTTATGCCTGTTCCCGATACAAGCTGCTGTGACATGCAAAATGAAATCATGGTTGTGTCCTCGGCATTTGCCGATCCGTACCACCCGTCAAAAGCAGCCGTTAAGTCATAATCCGACCTTACCGCCTCTCCGTTTACAAATACGGACCCTCTTTTAGCCGCCATATCCACAGTCATGCTTACTGTGTACCACATGCCGTGCGCAAACTTGCCTGCATTGTAATCCGGAAGTCCGGGGCATATAACGCTTATAGTACCGTCAGGCTTAAATTCAACTCTTGAAAGTGAGTTTGATGAATTTCTGTTTCCGCCGATAATACTTACTGCCGTATTTGCATTTTTTTCGGCAGGTCTTACGCTGATATTAAAAGCATATTTTTTTGTATTTTCCGTAACTGAGCCGATATCGATATTCGGAGTAAAGTATGTCCTGTTGTTTGATTTTCCGATATCTGCATTTACGGCAGAGAATAAAAGCGATCTGTCTGTTTTTGTACCGACTGTTCCGCTTGTTACATATGCTGCA
>CAJLYO010000048.1 GCA_905210885.1 uncultured Eubacteriales bacterium
GCTGCGGCAGAATTGCCCCAGCCTGTTTATATAATATTATCGACAAAGTTCCGGGTCGAATGCCGGTGTTTCAAAATAAATTTTCATCCATTCCATGCACAAATCAAGCCATCTTGCGGTATGGGGGTCACAGCTTTCCGCACCGCAGGTTTCTGCGTCAACGGTGGATAGACCGTGACAGCCATTGGGGAAAATATGAAGCTCAAAGGGAACGTTATGCTCCTTCATGGCAGATGCCAGCAAAAGCGAGTTTTCAACAGGCACGCCTCCGTCGGTAAACGTATGCCAGATAAATGCCGGGGGCATATCGTCATGAACGCACTTTTCAAGGGAAAGGCTGTCCGCAAGCGCCTTGTCATCTCCGCACAGGTTGTCAAATGAGCCTCTGTGCGCTTTCTCGCCCGAGGTTATTACCGGGTAGCATGAAATCAAAAGGTCAGGTCTGTTTTTGCCCTTTTCCATTCCCTTTATGTTCTGAAGTTCGGGAAGCATGTAGCATGTGCAAAGCGAGGTTGCAAGGTGGCCGCCGGCAGAAAAGCCGATAACGGCGATTTTTTCGGGGTCAACATGCCATTTTTCGCAGTTGTCCCTTATCATGCACATTGCACGCGTTGCGTCCAAAAGCGGCTGGGGGTGACGGTTGGGCTCGCAGCTGTAGTAAAGGATAAAGGCATTATAGCCTTCCTTTAAAAAGCGCATTGCAATAGGCTCCGCCTCGCGCTGTGACGTGAATGAATAACCGCCGCCGGGGCACACAAGCACGGTAGGTCTTTTTTTCTTGCCTTCGAGGGCATACACTGCCAAGGTAGGTTCAAAATCTTTTTTCTTGCCGTTGTACTCGCCTTTTTCCCAGATGGGAAGTACTTCGTAAATCATAATTTTCCTCCTAATATGCAATTGTTGTCATTAATGTCATATCCGGCTGTGATACGTCAAGCCGGCTGTGCTGAACGATTACGGGAACAGTGCTTTCAATCAGCAGGGCGTAAGGCTTTTCCGTGGGGATTTTTTCGCCCTTATCGTTTACGATTTTATCAAGGCGTATGTGGTTTGTGCGTTCGCTTTCACATTCCGCCGTAAACCCTTTAATGGGTGCTTCGTCCTCAAAATACACCGAAATTTTTATATCTGCTTTCTCTCCGGAAAGGTTTAAAACACAAACAGCCTCGTGGCTTACGAATTTTTCGGTTTTTGTATCGCTCATAAAGCCGTCGGCAATTGTCCATACAGTTTTTCCAAGCATAAAATTCCTCCGTTTTGCCGCGTAAATTACAGCTTAATTTTCACAATGATTTTTTTGAATTTTCCGGGGACTTTTCCCAAACCGGGGGCGTGTGCGTCAAAGGGATGGACAATATAGAAATCTCCCTTTTTTACGTCAATCAGGCTGCCTTCGCCCTTTAAGAAAATTATGTCCTTTTCGGGGTTATACTCTGTGGCTTCGGTCATGGTATCTGCCGGAGCATAACCCATAACCTCGCCGCCGTCCAGGATATACTGCAAATCGAGATATTCTCTGTGTGCCTCGTATTTTGCGTCCTCCAAAGCCTTTGTGTCCTTTACGATAACGGAGGCATATACGTTTTTGCCGTCAATTTCATGCTTGCCCTCGGCGATATCCGCCGGAGCGTTTAAAACGAAGTCCACAGCCTTGTCTATTCTTTCGTTAAGACCCTTGTATGCCGAAATATTTTTAATATTTCCGATAATCATTTTATATTACCTCTCATAAAATATTTTTAATTTCCGAAAGCGCCGAAACGGTGTAATCCGGGGCGATACCGCCGGGGGTTTTTCCGTCCGGATTGTACCAAAGGGTTTTTATTCCGTAATTTTTACCGCCGGCAATATCCGCGGTAAGAGAATCGCCGATAATCATAACCTTTGATTTATCGGGGTTTCCCAAACGTTCAAAGCATATGTCGAAATATTCTTTTGCCGGCTTTGCCGTGCCCATCTCCTCGGAAATAAACAGATTTTTAAAATAACCTATCATCCCTGCCTTTGTAAGGCGGTTTATCTGCTGAAGATGTATGCCGTTTGAGGCGGCGCACAGGGTATATTTTCCCGAAAGATACTTTAAAATCTCGTCTGCGCCGTCCACATGCTCGTGACTGTCAAACAGAAATTCAAGAAACGTTTTTTCAAAAACAACACCGTCAAAATCTATGCCAAGTTCCGAAAAAATCGTATTCCATCGTATTTCGTGCAGCCGCTTTCTTGTAAGCGTGCCTTTTTCAATCTCAAGCCACAAGCCGTCGTTTATCCGCACGAAGGTTTCAAAAACATGCTCGCCGTAGGCAAGCCCATGGCGTCTGAATCCTTGAATTATGGAAAGTCTTGCACATTTATTGAAATCCAGAAGCGTGCCGTCAATGTCAACAAGCAAAATCTCAGGCATTGTAGTTATACCCTGCCTCGATGGCTTTTAAGTTTGTATCAAAAAGTGCATGCTTCGTGGGAGGAATACTTTTCATAAGTCCCTTTTTAACGCCTTCCATGTCCACAAAGCCCGTAATTTTAAGCAAAAGACCGAAAACAATCATGTTTGCAAGCTTGGGCATGCCCATATCATTTGCCATTTTCGTTGCCGGGATTTTGTAAAAATTAATGTCACTTCTTACGGTATCTCTGTCGATAAGCGAGCTGTCGATGACGATATTTCCGCCGGGCACAACGTCCTGCTCAAACTTGTCAAAGGACGGCTTGTTCATAACCACCAAATCGGTGGGGTTTGTTATAATGGGCGAGCCTACCGGCATGTCGGACACGATAACGTGGCAGTTTGCCGTACCTCCGCGCATTTCGGGACCGTAGGAGGGAAGCCACGAAACCTGCTTTCCGTCAACAAGACCTGCGTATGCCGCAACCTTTCCGGAAAACAAAATTCCCTGTCCGCCGAATCCTGCGAATAAAATTTCGTTTGTCTTACTCATCTTTTCCGCCCTCCTTGTCTATATCCTTAAATACGCCGAGGGGATAGTGCTCTATCATGTTGTTTCTGAGCCACTCCAAAGCCTCAATCGGGCTTAAGCCCCAGTTTGTGGGACATGTGGACAGAATTTCAACAAGTGAAAATCCTTTTTTGTCTATCTGATTCTGGAAAGCCTTTTTAATTGCCGCCTTGCAGTCATTAATGTGCTTAACGCTGTCAACGGCACAGCGGCTTATAAACGACGGACCTTCAAGGGTTGACAGCATTTCGCTTATTCTTATGGGATAGCCCTGAGCCTCGATTTTTCTGCCGTAAGGCGAGGTCTGCGTAACCTGACCGACTAAGGAAGTGGGCGCCATCTGACCGCCTGTCATACCGTAGATTGCGTTGTTTACGAAAATTACGGTAATGTTTTCGCCTCTTGCGGCGGAGTGAACAGTTTCGGCAGTACCGATAGCGGCAAGGTCGCCGTCACCCTGGTATGTGAAAACTATGTTTTCCGGGTTTGCTCTTTTGATACCCGTTGCAACAGCGGGCGCTCTGCCGTGGGCAGCCTCCTGCATGTCACATTCAAAGTAGTTGTATGCGAAAACCGCACAGCCGACCGGCGCAACGCCTACCGTTGTGCCTTCAATGCCGAGCTCATCGATAACCTCGGCAACAAGGCGGTGTATTATACCGTGAGTGCAGCCGGGGCAGTAGTGCAGCGGAACATCTGTCAGCGCGTGGGGTCTTTTGAATACTGTTTCCATGCTACATAACCTCCTTTATCTTTGCGAGAATGGATTTCGGGTCGGGAACCATACCGCCTGTTCTGCCGTAGAAATGTACGGGGCAGGCGCCGTTTGCCGCAAGCTTAACGTCCTCTATCATCTGACCCATGCTCATTTCAACGGAAATCATAGCCTTGCAGGTCTTTGCCGTTTTTGCGATAATCTCCGAGGGGAACGGCCACAGGGTTACAGGTCTTATAAGTCCTACTTTTATGCCCTCTTCGCGCGCCATTCTCATTGCGGCTGTTGCAATTCTTGCGGTTGTGCCGTAAGCAACCAAAACGATGTCGGCGTCGTCTGTGTTTTCCGTTTCAAAACGAACCTCGTTTTTCTCAACCTCCGCATATTTTTTGTAGCGCTCGATTACCAAATCCTCAAGCTCTTTGGGGTCTATGTAAAGAGAATTTATAACGTTTCTCTTTCTTTTCATTTTTGTACCGGTGGTTGCCCAGGTCTTTTCCGTTTCGTTTGTTTTAACGTTTTCCGGGAAGGAAATAGGCTCCATCATCTGACCTATCATACCGTCGCCCAGTATCATAACCGGCATGCGGTATTTATCCGCCAGGTCAAAAGCGTTTGTTGTACAGTCAACAATTTCCTGAATTGAGGAAGGCGCAAGAACTATCAGGTGATAGTCGCCGTGGCCGCCGCCCTTTGTAGCCTGGAAATAGTCGGACTGTGCCGGCTGAATACCGCCCAGTCCCGGGCCGCCTCTTACTATATTAATAATTACGCAGGGCAAATCCGCACCTGCTATGTACGAAATACCTTCCTGCTTTAAGGAAACGCCCGGGCTTGACGACGATGTCATAACCCTTACGCCGGCGCCTGCTGCTCCGTAAACCATGTTAATTGCGGCAACCTCGCTTTCCGCCTGCATAAATGTACCGCCGATTTTCGGCATTTTCTTTGCCATGTATGCCGAAATCTCCGTCTGGGGAGTAATCGGATAGCCGAAAAAGTGTCTGCAGTTGGCACGGATAGCCGCCTCGGCGATTGCCTCATTGCCTTTCATTAAAACCTTATCCATTATATACCATCCTTTCCGATTATTTTTCAACAGTAATTACAACATCAGGGCATATGGTTGCACAAAATTTACAGCCTATGCATTTTTCCTGCTCCGTAACCTGCGCCGGGTGAAAGCCCTTTGCGTTAAGCCTGTCGGTTGCCATGTGTACAATCTTTTTCGGACAAACCGTGGTGCACAGCTCACAGCCTTTGCACCTGTCCTCGTTGAATGTTACTCTTGCCATAAATATATCTGCTCCTTTCATATGGCAGATGTTACGGTATACAAACCCGCTCAAAATGCCGGAAAATTAACCTTAAAAAACGGGTTCGGATACCGTGATATCTGCTTATAATTCCCATGGTAAAGTCAGATTAAGATCCAACTTTATTTTAGGGTATTTTGTATCCACTTTATTTATAAGCTCCCCTGCGGCGCTTACGCCGGCTAAGGGTATACCCGTCATCTCGGAAACGGCTTCGGCATTTTCCATACTTTTATTTATGATTTCCGCCGTGGTTTCCGACTTAACGTTTGTGTTGTTTATAAGCCCTGTTACCTTCACTCTCGACACCTGCTCGATTGCGTACAGAACCTCCAAAAGTTCCTCGGGGGTTGCGGTCATGGGGCGGCAGAAGTTCATAACAAGAAGCATTTCGTAGTTGTCGCTGAAATACTTTTTATACTGCCCCAAAACCACTGCGCCGTCCTCGTCGCCGCCCACGTCCAAAACAACGTCGCGGTCGCCCTGAAGGGCGCCTATTATATCGGGAGGAAGGGAAGGCACGTCAACGTTTGTGTTTGCAAACTCCGGCGTTATAACCTTTATTCCCTCCGCCTCCAGCTTTTCCTTTACGTCCGCGGTGCGGAAGTATGGGTTTACTATATCCATATCCGCGATAACGGGATTTTTAAGCTTTTTTGCAAGGTTTACGGCAAACTCGGTTTTTCCGCTGCCGTAGTGCCCTGTTATTATATATATCATACGTTAACCTCACGCAGTTACAATTTTGCTTGCGTCCTGAAGTCCAAGCATTGCAACGGACTGCTCACGCATTTTGTACTTTAATATCTTGCCGGCGGCATTCATGGGAAATTCGTCCACAAATGCAACATAACGCGGAACCTTGTGCTTTGCCATGTGGGACATAACAAAACCTTTAAGCTCGTCCTCCGTCATGGTTTCGCCTTCCTTTAATATTACCCAAGCCATGATTTCCTCGCCGTACGCCTCATCGGGAACGCCGATAACCTGAACGTCTTTTACCTTTTCATGTGTGTATATAAATTCCTCGATTTCCTTGGGGTAGATATTTTCGCCGCCGCGGATAATCATATCCTTTATACGTCCCGTGATTTTGTAGTGACCGTCTTTGGTTCTGCGGGCAAGGTCGCCGGTATGCAGCCAGCCGTTTTCGTCTATTGCCGCCGCGGTTGCCTCGGGCATTTTATAGTATCCCTTCATTATATTATATCCGCGCGCTACAAATTCGCCGTCTGTTTCGTCCGGCAAATCCTCATAGGTTTCCGGGTCTACTATTTTGCACTCTACACCGAACATTGCACTGCCCACGGTGTTTACGCGAACGTCAATGGGGTCGTCCGTTTTGCTCATCGTGCAGCCGGGTGACGCCTCGGTCTGACCGTAGGTTATGCAAATTTCGGTCATATGCATCTTTTCAACAACGTCCTGCATTACCTTAACGGGGCAGGGGCTTCCTGCCATTATGCCGGTTCGCATGTGTGAAAAATCGGTGTTTTTGAAGTTTTCGTTTTCAAGCATAGCGATAAACATTGTGGGCACGCCGTGGAAACAGGTGATTTTTTCCTTATTAATGCATGCAAGCGACTTTCTCGGCGAGAACACCGGCATGGGGGACATTGTTGCTCCGTGAGTCATGCACGCCGTCATTGCAAGCACCATGCCGAAACAGTGGAACATGGGAACCTGAATCATCATTCTGTCCGCCGTTGACAAATCCATGCAGTCGCCGATTGCCTTGCCGTTGTTTACAACGTTGTAGTGAGTGAGCATGACGCCTTTGGGGAAGCCTGTCGTTCCGGAGGTGTACTGCATGTTGCACACGTCGTTTTTATCAACGGTTCTTCTTCTGCGCTCAACTTCGTTTTGCGAAACGGTGTCCGCAAGGGCAATTGCCTCATCCCATGTGTAGCAGCCCGGCTGCCTGCTTTCTATGGTTATTATGTTTTTAAGCAGCGGCAGCTTTTCCGAATTTAACTCTCCCGGTTCCGAGGTTAAAAGCTCGGGGCAAAGCTCCTGCATAATTTCAACATAATTTGAATCCTTAAAGCCGTCAATCATAACAAGGGTGTGCGTGTCCGACTGGCGCAGCAGGTATTCCGCCTCATGTACCTTGTAGGCAGTGTTTACCGTTACAAGCACGGCGCCGATTTTCGTGGTTGCCCAGAATGTTATGTACCACGCCGGAACATTTGTCGCCCAGATTGCAACGTGGTCGCCTTTTTTAACGCCCATCGCGATAAGCGAGCGCGCAAATGTGTCAACATCATCGCGGAACTGGCTGTAAGTTCTTGTATAGTCAAGCTCTGTGTAGCGGAATGCATACTGGTCGGGAAATTCCTTTACCATTCTGTCCAAAACGTCCGGGAAGGTGTAGTCTATAAGGGTTTCCTTGGGCCATATGTACTTTCCGTCACCTCTGTTGCTTGTCTGAAGCGTGCTTACCTTTTTGCGGTAGGGCGTCATGTAGTGAACAAAGTGGGGGAATACAACCGCCGCGTCCGAAAGCTCGCTTGCCCAGCGCTTAACCCACTCTAAGGAAATGTAGCCGTCATAGCCGATGGCGTTTAATGCCTCCAGCATTTCGTGTATGGGAAGGTCACCCTTGCCCATCATTCTGTATGAAACGCCGTTTTCCGTCATAACACTGTCTTTTACGTGAACGAATTTTATCAAAGAGCCCAAATTTTCAACTGTTTTTTCGGGCTGCTCATTTTTATATCTGTAGGGGTGGTGCATGTCCCACAGAGCCGCAACGTTTTTGCGGTTTACGTCTGTCAAAAGCTTTTTTAAACGGGCGGTGTCCGCGTATACGCCGTTTGTTTCCACAAGGAGCGTAACATCTTTGTCCGCGGCATAATCCGCAAGCTCGCCCAAAAGGCCGGCAACATAGCCGTCGTCAACCTCGCCGTTTTCAGTTGCGTCCAAATCGCCCAGTATTCTTAAATACGGTGTTTTAAGAGCCTGTGCAAGGTCTGTATATTTATGTACCGTATCGATAACCGAATCGCGGTTTTCCTTGAATTTAAGGGCGCATCCCGTTGACAGGCACGGGATTTCCAAACGTAGTTCTTTTAGCTTTTTAATCGTGGATTGGAGTCGCAGGGCGGAAAATGGGCGGGCGTTAATCGCGTCGATATCATTACCTACGCCGCGTATTTCGATACCGTCAAAACCTAAATCCTTTGCCATTGAGTAGATGTCCGACCATTCAAAATCAGGACAGCCGAGCGTTGAAAAACTGATTTTCACTTTTACCATTCCTTTCCTGTTAAAAAGCCCTGTCGGGGTATTACTTAATAGTACCACAATTTTTCGCAATATTCAATACGTTTTGCGGTTTTTCTGCATTTTTTCAAATATCGGTGCATATTTATGTGCCGTTTTTGTATATTATAATAGTTTTGCGCACAAAATTCTATAAACGAACGACCAATATGCCTAATTAAAAACAGCAGCGGTTTCGCTGCTGTTTTTGAGTGTTGTCAATATGGGACAAAATCTTTAGATGTTTTTTTCAATCGTAAGCCATACGTGCTTTACATTCACACATTCATCTCTTCCGTATTTTTCCGAATATTGAATAAGCATTCGATTTTTACCGTCTGTGTCCTTAAGAACAATGTTGTTTGAGTAATAGCATGACCCTTTTTCATCGGCAATAAAAGTTCCCTCGTCCCAAGTTTGCCCGTCCTCAGATGTGTATAATACGAAACCTGTTAATGCTGCACTTCTGCCGTGAGCAATATAAATATTGTCAATTTGGGCAACCTGAGGATTTCTAAGACCATGCTTTACATAGCATACTTCAGCTTCCTTCCACGATGCGCCGCAATCTGTTGAAACAATATGATCAATGTACTGTTCGTTATCTTTATTATATGCATATACGTGAAGTTTGCCCTCAGCGTCAAATAACATTGAACCGTATCCCCTTCCTAATGACGGAATAGGCACAATGCATAATTCGTTGAATGTGCCGCCGTTATCATGACTTGTAAATATACGGTATACATGTTCTTCGCTTTCGCCGCAAAAACAGCCTGTGCCGTCATTGCAAAACTCCAGTATGTATATAATGCCGTCATGATACAAGGCATCATAAACCCTTCCTTTGTATGAGCATAGTTCCTTTTCTTCCGTCCATGTTTTTCCCCCGTCAAAACTTGTAACAGTCATAGGTGTATCCCATGGCTGGCAAAGTGAATCCGCATCATTTCTCAAACAGATTGCAACAATTCTTCCGTCATCGCAGGCAACCGCCTTTTCTACAGAAATAACATATATTCCGTCATACAGGGATTTTTTTGAATAAGGAAGCTCATGGATTTCCGAATAGGTTTCGCCGCCATCGTCGGACAGACGATATTCCACCCAACCGAAAGTGGAATGTCCGCCGTATTTTTCCGCAGTGCAGTTAGAGTTAAAGTCAATCAGCTTGCCGGGTGCCCACTCGGCAAGTGCGTGTGTCATATGCCCGCTTCTTTTTCTGCTTTTGTTGTCCACATAAAGGATAGGTTCGCTGATTTTTACGGTATAGTTTTCTCTTTTGATTTCCATATATACATCTCCTAATTTAAAAATTTTTTTAAGGTATCGAATGTTTCTTTTCCTTTTTCGTAAGCCAATTCGCGGTACGCTTCATCAGAAATAATCCATAAATTATGTTTAACACATAATTTTGTATATTCAATCAACGTTTCTTTACTGAATAATTGACCTGTTGGGTTATCGTAAGGAATGATGAGCAACGCACCCGGTTTTGTATCGATAATGCGTTGTTCAACAGTTTCAACGGATGGCAATTCAAACTCGCCATTTTCATTAAGCTCGCGATCAACAGTGACTGTTTTACGACCGATACGAAGACCTACTGCATCATAGTTTGTATAAGAAGGGTTGAACATCAAGAGAGGGCGTTCC
>CAJLYO010000049.1 GCA_905210885.1 uncultured Eubacteriales bacterium
AAACGGCGGTGTTTTTATTTATTTAAGTTCTATTATATTTATGTTTTCCGTATCGCCTTCAAATTCAAGATAAATGCCGTAATCGGCTAAGAATGACGAAATATCCCCTAATGTAAGGCTGTCGGCACGGATAATATATTCTCCGTTTTCAAAAACCGCGCCGTATTTTTCGGTAAGTTCCGCTAAAAGCTCATTGTTTCCGTTTAAGTCGGCTTTGTATCTGCAAAAGCTTGCGTCGGCTTTAAATGCTGCCGCACCGCCGCCTGACCTGACTCTCGGAGCCGTATCGGCTTCTATATCCGCGGACATTGCTATAGTCATTATATCGCCTGCGTCCGCGCTTGTGTCTGTATCCACTGTGCCTTCCGGCTGTACGGCTTTCGGTGCTTCGGTTTCTGCCAGCGGTTCTGTTTCTTTAGCTGTTTCCTTCGCTGTTTCCTTCGCTGTTTCTTTAGCTGTTTCTTTCGCTGTTTCTTTTGCCGTTTCTTTTGGCGATTCATTCTGTGGTTCTATAGCGGTTTCCGGTGCGTCAACAACAGGCATTTGATAAATATGCGCATTGTCGGCAGGGAAAACCGCGGCATCGTTTTTTGCGGTTTTCTTTTGCTCCGAAACGGCGTTTTCCGACTGTTCGTCAGCAGGTTTGTCCTCCGGAATATTCTGAACGCCGGCATCAGATGACTGTGTTGTTTTCGGCGTAAGGTCGCCTGCCGTGTCATTTATGGCATTTTTGCTGTGCCATGTATAGAAAACTGCAAGAGCGATAACTGCTGCCGTTGCGGCGATACGTGTAAAGTAACGGTAATTGAATGAAACCACCTTTTTGTCTGCCGTTTCCTTTTGGATTTTTTCGTGCAGCTCCTTTGAAAAAGACGGAGGAGGGGCGGCAAGCTTTATGTTTGAAATATTATTTATAAGCGTTTTTAAGTATTTGTATTCCAAGGCGCAATCCGGGCATGAATCGATATGCTTTCTTACCGATTGCGCTGTGCTTTTGTCAAGAACACCGTCTGCATAATCCTGCAAAAGCCTTGAAATTTCTGAACAAGTGTTCGGCATTTTTATCACCTCTCATTGTTTTGACGTTATCTGAAGTAATTTTGTTGCAGTAAAATTTCTTTTAATTGCTGCCTTGCTCTGTTAATCCTTGATTTAACAGTTCCCAGTGAGCAATTTTGAATTTCCGCGATTTCCTCATAGCTAAGTCCGTTAACATCGCGCAGAAGCACTGCGCTTTTGCTTATGGGCGAAAGCTGTGAAATTGCGTCGTACAGCATTTTGGAACGCTCGTTTTTCAAAGTGTGCTCCTCCGGGGTGGGACTTGTGTCCGGAATTTCAAGCAGTGGATTGTCGCTGTCGTCATAGCTGTCGTCAACGGAAACCGAGGCAAAGTTAAGCTTTGATTTGCGCCGGCGGTATTCGTCAATGCAGGCGTTATAGGCAATCCGGTAAAGCCAGGTTGAAAACTTACTGTCGCCTTTAAATTTGCCGATATTTCTGTAAACCCTGATTAATGCCTCTTGTGATGCGTCGGACGCGTCCTCCGGGTTGCCTAAAATACGCAGAGCAATGTTATATACAATTGTCGTGTACGGTGAGATAAGCTCCTCGAAAGCAGCGCCGTCACCGTTTTGGGCTTTTTTTATCAATTCGTTTTCCATTTAAACCTCACGGATAATCATAATATATGTACATTATACACGCATGCCGGGCAAAATTCAACAAAAAATTTTAATTTGCGATACATTCCCTCAGATGTCATACAATGTTTGACGAAAGCCGCGGCGGTTTTGTTCGAAAAATACAGAAATGAAAATCATGTACAGAATTGATATCTTAAAAATACAGTAAAATCAATTATATAACGAATAATCAGTTTACAAAATGTTCACATGTGTGTAAAATCAAATCATCAGATACAATTATCGAGGTGTATGGAATGAACAATTTGGCAAAAAGAATTTGGAAGTTCAGATTTATTTATCTGCTTATGCTGCCGGGGCTTATCGGCTACATAATATTCAATTACATTCCCATGGGCGGAGTAATACTTGCTTTTAAAGATTACTACGTGGCAGACGGAATATTAAAAAGCCCGTGGGTGGGGTTAAAATATTTCAAGTTGATTTTTTCCATGAGCGATTTTTACAAGGTGCTGTGGAACACGCTTATTATAAATATCGAACGTTTGATTTTCGGATTCCCCGCTCCGATAATTCTTGCGATAATGATTTACGAGGTGTCAAGCGTTAAATTCAAAAAAACCGTTCAGACTCTTGTTTATCTGCCTCACTTTATTTCGTGGGTAGTCATCGCCGGAATAATAACGGCGCTTTTGTCGTCCTCCGGTGTGGTTAACACGGCAATAACAAAACTCGGTTTTCAGAAGATTAACTTTCTTACAAATCCGTCCACGTTCCGTCCGCTGATTATCGTAAGCGGTATATGGAAAACAACCGGCTGGGGTACGATTATCTACCTTGCGGCGCTTGCCGGAATAAACACGGAAATTTACGAATCCGCGTATATTGACGGCGCGACAAAGATGCAGCGCATACGGTATATAACGCTGCCGCTGATACTGCCCACGGTATCCGTTATGCTTATTTTGAATTTCGGTCAGATGATGTACGGCGGTTTCGACCAGATTTACAACCTTTACAATTCCGTGGTTTATGATGTGGGCGACGTTTTGGATACATATCTTTACAGAGTCGGTCTTACCCAGGGCCGCTATGAAATGGCAACGGCTGTGGGATTGTTTACAAACCTTGTGAATATGATACTGCTTGTAACGGTTAACAAGGTTTCAAAAATGATAAGCGGCACAGGCATATACTAAGGAGGTGCTAAAGAATGAAAAGTTTAAGTATAGGCGACAGAATTTTTAACATAATAAATTACTCGGTTTTGACAATTATCGGAATCATAATGCTGTTTCCGTTTTGGTACGTGCTTGTCCAGTCCGTTATACCTTATGCGGAAAAAATCAAAAGCTCTGTGATACTGTTTCCCACGTCCTTTGATTTTTCGGCGTACAAATATGTTTTAAGCGACAGCAGATTTTTAAACGCGGCGTTTATTTCAATATTTGTAACGGTTGTTGGTACGGTTTACCAGATGTTTATAACAGCCGGACTTGCATACGGTCTTACAAAAAAAGACCTGCCGTTTAACAAAACCATAACCATTCTTGTTTTGTTTACAATGTTTTTTAACGGCGGACTTATCCCCACGTATCTTGTAATCAAAAAAGTAGGACTTATAAATAACATATGGGTTATGATTATCCCGGCTTTTGCAAATACATATAACCTTATAATTATAAAGAACTTTTTTGAGCAGGTCCCCAAAGACATGGAGGAAAGTGCCATAATAGACGGCGCCGGGGTAATGACTGTGTTTTTTAGAATTATCCTGCCCCTTTCAAAAGCGGCGCTTGCAACAATCGGACTTTTTATTGCCGTGGGACAGTGGAACAACTACTATTCGGCTTTGATATATCTCCAGGAGCGTGCGAAGTGGCCTCTTGCAATGCTGCTTCAGGATATGCTCGTACAGAATAATATGACAGAAGTAATGAACGCCGGCATTGACAAAAGCGGCGCATTTACAACTCAGGAAAACGTAAAAATGGCTGTCATAATAGTATCCGTTATTCCCATTATTTCGGTGTATCCCTTCATTCAGAAGTACTTTACCGCCGGGGTAATGGTTGGAGCAATAAAAGAATAAAAAACGAGGTGAAGAAAATGGTAAAACGAAGCTTGGCGATAGTCCTTTCGGCAGTTGTCCTTACAACGGGATTTTTAAGCGGCTGCAAGGCGTCAAAAACAGGCACAAAGGGAGATGACGAGTTTACAATTTACGGAGGCGACTTGTTTACTCCCGACGAAGACGGAGATGTTTATAAGGCTTTGAACGAAAAGCTCGGCGGACATCTGAAATTTATCGAGAGCACATGGGATTCAAGACATGATAAGCTTAACATGCTGATTTCCTCCGGTGATACGCCGGATATGTTCTCATACGGCTACACCAACGGCGAGAATGTTCAGAAGCTTGTAAAGCAGGACCTTATTACAGAGCTTACACCGTATGCGGACAAATATCCCAATATCAAGGAACGTCTTGAAAAATACTCAATCGTTAAAAATGCAAACAACGGTTATTACTACAATATCCCAACAACATCAGATTACGGCGATTATGAGGTAACCGTTCCCCATGCATGGTTCTACCGCAAGGATATTGTGGAAAAGCTGGGACTTAAGCTTCCCACAAATGCCGACGAGATGTATGAATTTTTAAAGGCTATTTCTCAGTCTGATGTTGACGGAAACGGTCAGAACGATACCTTCGGAATGACTGTTGAAACGGATTATTTCCTGTATCCGCTGTATAACCTTTTCGGCGGCGATATGTACAGATACGAAAAAGTCGGAAATGAGTATAAGCCCCTTGTTATAAGCGACAAAATGAAGCAGGGCGTTGCGTACATAAAAAGACTTTATGACGAGAAAATTCTGGATAACGAATTTATGCTTACACCCAGTCAGGACGTAATGCTTGAAAAGTTCATTTCCGGAAAGGCAGGCGTTATTTTCACCAATTATAAGTACAATAACATTGCCGAAAAATTCCAGAAGGCATATCCGGACAAAAATCCGAGAGATTTGGTTGCATATATGCCCATGCTTTATAATTCGGACGGCGAGCAGAAGGTAAGCGGTAACTATAATTTCTTCGGCGCACTGTACATTAAAAAGCAGCCCAATGAGGAGCGTACAAACAAAATTCTTAAGTTTATCGATTATCTTATGAGCGATGACGGAATGACCCTTTTGCGTTACGGCGTTGAGGGCAAGGATTATAAGAAGGAAAACGGCAAAATAGTATCAACCCTCGGCAAGGACGAAAACGGCAACCCGGTTAAAATCGAGGACGTGGACAAGGCAGCATTGGTTAAGCAGTTCGTTTCGTACGACGTTATGTATATGGACGACACTACTCCCAACCGCGACTACCTTGAATATATAGTAAGCGAAAACCATAAAACCGGTATCCCGAATCCTTTTGCTTATGCGTTTATCGATCCGAATAAGATGGACCCCACAGAGGTTACCGCGCTGGAGGAGTACACTCAAAAGACAATTACAAAGCTGATTGTTGAGTCAAAGGACCTTGACAAGGATTGGGACAGTTATGTTAACGAGTACATGGCAAAAGGAGGGAACAAGCTTATTCCCATTATGAATGAGCAGGCACCGTCCTTATTAAAATAATTAAAGAGGAGAGTCAAAATGAAAAGAATACTTTCACTGATTTTGGTTATTTCCATGGTTTTAAGTCTTGGCGCGGTAACGGCTTTTGCAGACGATACGCCTTTAAATGTGGGCTATTTTGCAAAGGTAAGCGTTACTCAGCAAAGCGGCGCACCTGCAACGGCAGGTGCCGGCGGTTCGTGCGGCTGGCGTGTTGACCCGGGACATGTAAATGACGGATTTATTCATACAGATCTTAATTATTGGGGTTACCTTTACTCTGTTACTCCGTCGGAGCTTCCTTTAAATGTAGATTTTGATTTCCGCGACAAAGAGGCACTTGTTGATACGGTAAGACTTGTTCAGGGCAACAGAGGTGCGGACAATAAAGGAAGATACACAAAAATACAGCTTCAGTACTATAACGGCTATGATTGGGAAAACATTCCCGTTGAAGCAAGCGGCGCTATTTCGGTTTCCGGCGATGATATCACTTTAAACTGGGAAACACCCACGTCTACCGAAACATATTCCGCTTTAAATCAGAGTATATCTCTCGACACCATAGACATTAAGCTTTCCGCTCCCGTGAATATGGCAGACTGCCGTGTTAAAATTCTTGAGGCGGTAGGCTCCGGGGATATAAACGGCGAATTTGCCATAGATGAAATCGAACTTCTCGGCGCGTGGGCAAAAACTCAGGACGCACCGGAGCTGTTTGCGATAAAGGGCGTTTCAAATGCGGAAAAGTTCCCCACTGCAGAGAATATCGCTTTGGCAAAGGAAAGAGTATCATCTCTTTCGGACGATGCTTTAAAAGCAAAGCTTGAAGAGAAAATTGACGTGCTTACACAGTGGCAGAACCTTGCCCTTGACGCGTCTGCAAGTGCCGGCATAGGCTCAGCGGCAGATATTAATAACGGCGTTGACTGGGAACAGGGCTGGACTTGCCAGAAATCCGCAGATGATGACAAAAAGTATTTAAAGCTTGATTACGGAAAGACTGTTACAATTAAAAGAATAGATTTATCGTCAATGCGTTTCCGCGGTTCTGTTAAAAAGGCAGATATTTATGCGGTAAACGGCGGCGAGGAGGAAAAGGTAGGTTCCTTTACTTCAACAAGCGGCTTTGTTCCGGAAAGACAGTATTTCGATTTTAACTCTCAGTTCGGCAAAGACGCAAAAAGAGCCTTCGAGGAGGCAGACGTATACTTCCTTGGTGACTCCACAACAGACCTTGTAAGAAAGGCGAAAATTTTTGAATATGACCTTCCTTCGGCAGTTGTGTGCGATGCTTTAAAGATTGTTATAACATATGTGGAAGCACCGTGGGGCGACTTTTCGGTAGGAGAGCTTAAAACATGGGGCTTTGAGGGCGCAGAACGTCAGTATGAAAAAGTTAACCTGGCGTTTAACGCACAGCCGAGTGCATACTTAGAGGACGGAACGATTGTAAACGGCGGCGTGGACGCGCATCCGCAGCGCTGTGCGATTACAGCAATCAATAACTATGATATAGACGGCGCAGGCGGCTGGTACACTTACATTTTACCTGTAGAAAACCTTCCGGTTTATGTTGAACTTGATTACGGCACCGACATTACCGAGCTTACAAAGTTTACAATTGCCGCTTTAAACACAGGCTACGGACTTTCAAAATTTGAAATGGAAATGTTCGACGGAACGCAGTGGAACAAAATCACACCGGCAGCTTCCCAGCCTGACGGCGTAACGGTAAGCGGAAATACGGTATCCCTTGACTGGAAAACTCCGAGCAGGACAGAAACAAACTCAGCCGGCTCGAGAACACAGTATTTTATGGACGTAAACTTCGCCGCACCTGCAACAGGTCTTAAGTTCAGAATTAAAATTCTCGAGGCTGTCGGCTCCGGCGATCATTGGGGAATGCTTCCCATACCCGAAATTATGACGTACGGTTACAACCCCACTCAGGCGGACCTTATTGCAAGAACTGACGCAGATGGGCTTTTTACAAAGCTTGCACCCGGTATGGCTGCTGCGGCAGTAAACTTTGCAACAGAGAAAAATATAAATGCTGCAAAGCGTGCTGTTGACAATATGCCCGACAGTGCAGAGAAAAACGCTCTTAATGCATCGCTTTCCAAACTTAAGGCATACACAAACGTTGCCTCCGAAGCTTCGGCAACATCCGGAATGGGCAAAGACGCCGCAAAAGTAAACGACGGTTTGTTCGGTGCAGGTACAGATGGCTGGGATTCTTCGTCCACGGCAATTAATGAAAATTCATGGGTTGAGCTTAATTACGGCAAAAACATGACGATTGGAAAACTTGAGTTTACAAACAAATACTTCCCAAGCTCCGTAAAGGCAGTTGATATTTACGCAAAAATTAACGGAGAGTATGTTTTGATTAAAGAAAATGCAGACGTTAAAAGCTCGCACGTTCCGGAAATCTCATGGTACGGCGGCGACAAAACACCTTTTGAGAAGGAAGCCTTGACATACCTTGACACAATCGGTGCGGTTCGCGAGGACAAAAACGATTACATTTTCGCAAAGTTTACGGAGGTTAAGCTTGACACCCCGGTAGTTTGCTCGGCTGTAAAGGTTTTGGTTAAGGCTGCGGAAACAGCCTGGGGAGGCTACGGCATTACAGAACTTCGCACATGGGGCTATCAGCCGTCAGACGATGAGCTGTCACTGGGCGCCGGTAACTACCGTATGTATTCCGGTACGGAGATTAACGGTGACAATCTGATAACCGCTCCCGTTTCGGGCAATGTAACCCTTGCATGCGACATAGATAATATGTCGGTTAAAGAACAAAAATGCACTCTTATCGCATGCGTTTACAAAAACAACAAGCTCACGGCTATCTCGGTTTCCGACCTTGGCAGTATCCCTGC
Source organism: uncultured Eubacteriales bacterium (assembly GCA_905210885.1). Lineage (GTDB taxonomy): Bacteria > Bacillota > Clostridia > Monoglobales > Firm-18 > CAJLYO01. The sequence continues at coordinate 8,153 of CAJLYO010000049.1, forward strand.
CGGAACAACCGTTAAGGATAAATCTGTTACGGTAAACGTTCCGGACGCAGACGGCGCAAAGGTTAAGATTATGGTTTGGGACAGCTTCGGCGCAGGCGGTCTTTCACCTCTTGCCGAGGGTAAAGAGTTTTAAATTCCGGAGGAGATTTTCTTGAAACGGATATCCTTGTTTCTTGCAGTGCTAATCGTTATTAATGCGCTTTTTGTGTCGGTTGCCGGCGCGGAGTACATAACCCGCGCCGAAGCCGCACGGCTTTTGTACGGTCTTTTGCACATGGAATACGACTATATTCCCGAGCGGCTTGACATACAGAAAAAAAGCGCGTTTTCCGATGTAGCCGCAGGCGATAAGGATTATGACATAATTAACGAAATGAGCGCCGCAGGTCTTTTTAAAAGCACCGGGTGCTTTGAGGAATTTAAAAAGGATATGTATGTAACGGAAGGCTTTGCAAAAACAATGCTTAAAAACGCCTTTGACTATCACGGCGGAAAAAGCAATCCGTTTTCCTACAGCGCCGCTTCCGGTTACATTACAAAACAGCAGTTTTCCGAAATGCTTGATATATTGTACGGCGCTATAGAAACGGTGAAAACTGCTCCCGTGCCCGACGGCGCGGAAAAATCGGGGCTGTATACGGTGACTGTAAACGGTCAGGACGCAGGCGTTTATAAAACATACGCCTTTTCGGACGGTGATATCAAAACAGGTGAGATAAAAGGCAGACCGGTTACGGAGGTTGCCGCGGCGTACTTTGATTTTTTCGGTACCGTTACGGTGGAGGTAACCTCGCTTTGCGGTAATATAAGCGGACAGGATTTAAAAATCCGACCGCTGTCCGAAGGGATAGAACCGAAGGTAAGCGGAAACAAAATATCCTTCGAGATTTCAAAACCCTGCAACATAAGCATTGAACCTTTCGGGCTTTCAAAGCCGCTCCATCTGTTTGCAAACCCGGTTGACAAACGTTTGCCCGACTTTTCGGCGGATAATGTTTTGTATTACGGCGCAGGGGTTCACTATATTGACCCGACAGCTCTTTCGGATAACACAACTGTGTACGTTGACGCAGGCGCTGTGGTTTACACAAAACCTCAGGAGAAGTCAACCCAGGGCGATAAGGTGTACGGTTATGATGTAAGCTTTATCGATTCTACGTTTAATGCCGTTCGGGGTGATTACCAAAACGGCGGCAGAATAAAAAATATTACAATCAGAGGAAGAGGAGTAATTTCCGGCGCAAATACATTGGAAAAGCTTCAGCGGCATAAGCTGATTGAGCTGTACGGTGTCGAAAATGCATATGTTGACGGCGTAATGCTGCTTGAAAGCTCAGGCTGGTCCCTTGCGGTTTTTCACAGCGACGGCGTGTATATCAACAATGTGAAAATAATAGGGCACTATGCCAACAATGACGGAATAGACTTCTGTGACTCAAAAAACGGAATTATTGAAAACTGCTTTGCTCACAATGCAGACGACAGTTTTTTGATTAAAGCGTGGTTTGCGGTGGATAACGTTACTTTCCGCCGCTGCACCGCGTGGAACGACGTTTCAACATCTTTCGGCGCAGTGTGCGAGCTTTATCAGCCGATTACAAATATTTTGTATGAGGACTGCACCGTTATACATTCAACCGCGCCCTGCTGGACAGAGG
>CAJLYO010000050.1 GCA_905210885.1 uncultured Eubacteriales bacterium
GAAAAGGGCAAGCCTACAAATTCGGAATTTATAGCAATGATTTCGGATAATATAAGATTGAAGTTAAAAGGAACAACTCCGGTACATTAAAAACACAAAACACGGGACGGCATTACCGCACGCCCCGTGTTTTGCATTTATTTATTAAGTGAGTTGTAAATTATTATAGCGCTGTCAGCGTTTGTAATATATGCGCCAGGGTTGAAGTTTCCTGCCTCGTCACCCTTGATAATGCTCATTCCGTACAACAGCGACGCATAGCCTTGCTTTTCCGTGATATCCGCAAAGGGGCAGTTCCAGATGCCTTGCAGTTCCGCATACTTTTCGGCGCCCATTGCCCTTACCATAAATATTGCCGCTTCCATCCTGGTTACGGGTGCTGTATCATTTATTTCGTCCTTTTTGATGATGCCGTTTCTTTCGGCGTACTTATACAGCTCGTCATCCGAACCTCTGTAGTTATTATACGCCTTGGAAAGGAGCGTGATATAGTCCTTTTGCGTAATATTGCCGTCGGGGTTAAATTTACCGCCCTTAAGACCTATACCATACTGCGCCAGCTTTTCAATCTGAGCCTGCGCGTAATGACCCTCGATATCCGTATATGTGATAGGTTCTCTGTCTACGGCATAATCAGGCTTTATAACCTCACCGGTGAACGGGTCAATCTCCGGGTTACCGTCGATTTTGTATACAGCAACGGCTTTTTCCGGCTGGTATTCCTCGTTTCGTTCAACCATACCGTAAGGCTCGTATTTTGCGTTTGCAAACATAATATCGCATGCTTTTTCGGCGTCTATTATGCCGTCCAAAGCCGGGAACTCAACCTCTGTATAACCGATGCTGTACCAATTGAGCTTGCCTTCCTCGTCAACGGATACATTTAGTGTGTCGCCCAAAACCTGTGCGCCGTTAACCTTTCTTACGTAAGTAACGGAGTAACCCTCGCCTGCAATCTTTTCATATTCCGCAAACTTATCACCGGCAAGAGTTTTTGCGTAATCCTCGGCGGTTTCTGCCGCTTTTTCCTCGCTTATTTTGGATTTTGCCTCACCGTCCGTGTAACCGGAATAATTGCGAATTTCACCGGTTCTCGCATCAGCCGAAACGTAAAAACTTCTGGTTTCGCCGTTTCTGAATATCATGCTGTAGCAGTAGCTGCTGTCAAATATATCTTTTCTGAGCGAGCAGCTTGTGACCTTATCGGAGGATTTTATGTTAAACAGCTTGTTTGCACGGATTTCCTTTTCAAGCTGAGCTGTGGACAACAATCCTTCAATATTGCCGATTTCCGCGATTTCCTGCTCGCTGAAGCCGTTATCAGAAGCATTGGAATCCATTGCGGCTTCTTTTGAACCGCCGCCGGCAAGACCCCTAAAATAATACTTATATTCGTATTTTTCGCCTGTTACAGCGTTAACGTACTCATTGTATTCCGCAGCCGGAACATACTTCGGAACGGCAGTTTTTTCGCGCTTATCGTAATCTGTTTTAATATCATAAACAAGCTTCATTCCGAACAGATTTTTATACGCCGAAATAGCCTCGTCCTTGCTTATAAGCTGTGACTGCTCAGGCAAATCCGCAGCAAAATAGTTATTTATGTAGAAATCCTTAAGCTCCTTTGTCTTCGAGTCAAGAGTTATGTTTCCCGAAAATTCATCGATTTTCATGCCGTTTTTCTCGAAAACGAAGGGAACTTCAACTCTGCTTCCCCACATTGCACGGCCGTCCGTATTCTCAAAAATCAAATTGTCCGCAATTTCCGGATTGATTTTTTCAAGAATATCTCTTGCCGATTTCTCGTAATCGGCACGGTCATACTTCTGAAACGCACGGTCATCGTCGTATGATTCGTCCGAATCATATCTTGAATACGATCTTACAACCTTGTCTTCGCCGCAGGAAACATTGATTTCCATGCTGTCATCATACGTCCATGTAAAGTCATAGACAACGGTACCTGCGTCCTTGTGTGTCGAGCTGTCAAAGCTTTTGCTTTCACCCTCAATTCCGAAACGTTCCTTCACAACGGAAAGCACCTGCTTGTATGCTTCTGTATCCGCCGCAAAAGCGCTCGGCGCAATTACCGTGAAAAGCATTGCAGCCGCAAGCAGCAAACCAAGTGTTTTTTTCATTTCATATCACTCCTTCAAATTATTAGACACATAATTGATGCTAAAAGTTCCGTAAAATGGTGAATTTTTCAAAAATTTTTATTTTTCCCGCACATTTTTTCGCCTGCTCCTCTGTTTCAAACAGTCCGAATACGCATGAACCGCTCCCGGTCATCATCGCGCCGCAAGCTCCGTTTGCAGTCATGATATCTTTTAACTCCTGTATTTCTGCGCTGTCTGCCGCAAGCTCAAGAACGTTGAACATATTTTTTCCTACATATTTTATATCAGATATATTTTCCGCAATATCGTAAACCGAAACATGGGGGAATGTCCCGGCAGTATCCGCTTTTTTGTACGCATCGGCGGTGCTTATTGAAAATTTCGGTTTAACGAGCAGTATAAAGCACGAAGCAAGAGGGGAAATCGGCGTAAGCTTTTCGCCTATGCCCTGTGCGATACACGTACCGCCGGTTATGAAAAACGGTACGTCTGCCCCGATTTTTACCGCGATAGCACGCATTTTCTCCACGGAAAGCCGGGCGCCGTAAAGCTCGTTTAACGACTTTATAACTGCTGCACCGTCAGAGCTTCCTCCTCCCAGACCTGCGCCATCCGGTATATTTTTTTCAAGATATATTTTTGCGCCGCCCGAAACTTTTGTGTAAGCGAAAAATTCCGCCGCCGCTTTGTATGCGATATTTTTTTCATTGTACGGAATATGGGGTTTGTTGCCCGAAACGGAAATTTTGCTGTCATACTCCACCGTAACGGTATCATAAAGCGGAATTTCATGCATAATCATTAAAAGTTCATGATATCCGTCCGGCCGTTTTCCGGTAATATCAAGTGCAATATTTATCTTTGCCGGGGCATTAACAGTCATAATTATACCGCCTTTTTCATATTTTCTTTTATATTATATCATATTTTTGCGGAGAATGGAATAGCTATATAATAAATATTAATGTTTTTACGGAGGGAACGAGATGACAGAGCTTAGCAAACAGGATATTTGCATCGGTGAACGCGCATTGCCGGTTTTTTCACAGGCATACTGCGAGGGTGATATAATCGTGCCGGACTCAAAGCCGGATATGGCGCAGATACTGCAAACGTCCGCAAATGTGGTTGTTTCGGGCAAAAGATGCGGTGCGGACAGGATTTCCGTTGACGGTCACTGTGATATAACGGTGCTGTATTTAAGCGAGCACGGCAGCATATGCGCGGTAAACACCGTGCAGACATTTTCCCACACCGCGGACGCAAAAGGCGTAACCGAAGATATGGAAGCGGAAGTTGAGGCTCAGCTTCAAAGTGCGGACTGCAGCATAATAAACAGCAGAAAAATGAACATAAAAATGCTAATAGCAATTGACGCAAACGCGTGCTGCCCGGTTAATGCTCAGTTGTGCACCGGTATAGAAAGCGACAGTGAGCTTCACACGCTGAAAAAGACCGTGCGGCCGTATAAAAAGGTTCATAGAAGCTGTGAGCAAATGTCAATAAAGGAACGGCTTGACCTTCCTGCCGGAAAACCGGATATCGACACGATTTTAAAAACTTCAATGCGCTTTACCGTCACCGAAACAAAACCCATAGCGGATAAAGTTGTAGTTAACGGAACGGCATATTTTACGGTTTTGTATCTTGAAAGCAGCGACAGCACCAAAATCCAGACGGCGGAATACGAGCTGCCCTTTTCGGAGGTTATAGAAGCCCCCGGAGCGGACGAGGGAATGAATGTGAACGCAAGGGTAAGATGCGAACAGCTTTACGTTCAGCCGGCATGCGACAGTGACGGGGACAACAGAAAGTTTGAAATTGAATGTACGGCGCAGATTTTCTGCAAGGTATTCTGTGAAACTGAACTTGAAGTTGTAGAGGACGCATACTGCACCGACTGTATTATGAATGTCAACAAGTCCGCCGCATCAATTGACAGGCTGGCGGCATGCAACAAAATGCAGATAACCTTAAAGGACACAATCGAGCTGCCCTCGGATATCGGCGAGGTTTACGGGCTTTGCGCACGCCCAGACATTGCAAGTACGGTGATTGAAGGCGGAAAGGTAAACGTTGAGGGAATAATGGAAGTTGAGGTATTATATTCACCCGCCGACTGCACGCCGCCCATTGCTTCATTTAAGCACATACATAAGTTCAGCCAGGTTGTAGACTGCGACGGCATTGATCAAAGCATGATGTGCGATGTTAATATTTCCGTTGAGCACATTAACTACAGCATTGTCACAAGCAATGAGCTTGAATTCAGGATTATTGCGTCTTTGGATACACGGATTATTTCAAAATCGAATGTTTCGTATGTTTCGGAGATTGAAACGGAAGAGCTGCCTGAAAACGAGAACATGTGCTGTATAAAGATATACTTCGTGCGGCCGGGCGACAGGCTTTGGGATATTGCAAAAAGGTACAGAAGCACACCCGAGCGCATTATAGCCGAAAACGAACTTGGCGGTGAAAGCGACATTTGCCCGGGCAAAAAGCTTATTATAATGTAAAAAAACGTCACAGTCAAAATGACTGTGACGTTTTAATTATCAAAGATTATTCTGCAGCTTCGATAGCGTCTGCTGCTGAAACGAATGTATTTCCGTAGTTGCGCTCAACCTTACCGGAACGCAGGCAGCGTGTGCATACGTAAACCTTCTTGTGCTCGCCGTTTACAACTGCGCGTACACGTCTGATATTAGGCTTCCACATCTTGTTGCTTCTTCTGTGTGAATGGCTGACCTTAATACCGAAAGAAACACCTTTGTTACAAATCTCGCACTTTGCCATTATTGGCACCTCCTCATATATGATAAGTAAATAATTAACTAAGCTAATCTAACAGCAAACAATATTTTACCACAAAAATTAATAATATGCAAGTGTTTTTTTGATTTTTTTTATTTTTTTGCATATAAATTTTTACGTTTGAGAAAAATAAAAGCATAAAATGAGAACAGTACCGAAAGGTGTGAAAAAAAATGAGGAACAAAAGATTACGGCTTCTTGTTATAATTGCGGCGGTTGCGGTTGCCGCATACCTCGGTTTGACCGCCGGCACGGCCGCCCTTTCAAAAATGGGTTCACGCGGTGACGAGGTGCGGAAAATTCAGACAAAACTCAAGCAATGGGGATATTCCATTGGCAATATAGACGGAATTTTCGGAACAAAAACCGAAAAAGGCATTAAGCAGTTTCAGCGCAACAATGGCATTACCGCCGATGGTATAGCCGGTGAAAAAACGCTTTCAAAAATGGGAATTTCCACAAATTCCGCCTCTGGCTCAAGCGAAACGGACGCACGCCTGCTTGCAAGAATTATCAATGCCGAGGCACGCGGCGAGCCTTACACCGGTCAGGTTGCCGTGGGTGCGGTGGTGTTAAACAGAGTTAAGCATTCGTCATTTCCCAACACCATAGCCGGCGTTATATATCAGCCGGGGGCGTTTTCCGCACTTGACGACGGACAGTGGAACGCCTCCATGTACGAAACGCCGTACAAAGCGGCAAAGGACGCCTTAAACGGCTGGGACCCCACAGGCGGTGCGATTTATTATTACAACCCGGCAAAAACCACAAATACCTGGATATATTCGCGCCCCGTCGTATGCACGATAGGAAAGCATAAATTTGCAAAGTAAAGTTAAATATAATGCCCTGTGAACTTTGTTTCAGAGTCCACAGGGCATTATATTGTATTTAACTCTTATATTTTAAAACATATCTCTCTTTTTCATATTGTCATAGCTGATTTTCAAGCTGTCAAAGGGGTCACCGGGACAAATATCCTGCTCAACTGCGGCAAACTTAATGCCCTCCTCAAGGCAAGCCTTGTAAATTGCGTCATAATCCATATTGCCCTCAAAAATTTCGGACATTATTATCTGACCGTCAGTCTTTGCAACCAAGTCCTTAAAATGCACAACATCAATTCTGTCGGCATGAGAATGTATGTATTCCACAGGGTTTTTACCGCCTGCCTGAACCCAGTACATATCCGCAAGAAGTCCTATTTCCTCCGGTTTTGTGTTTTCACAGACATAATCGATAAAGTTTTCCCCGTTTGCGCGTTTGTTAAACTCAATTCCGTGATTATGCAAAACAAGCTTAAGACCGGCGTCTGCGATTTTTCTTGCGGCAGGGAGCAGCTCTTCGATGAATTTCTCGGCATTTGCAACGTTTTCCGGCGGAACATAGCCCCAGCCGACATAATCGCAATTCCAAAGCTTATGCTCCTCTATTACCTTTTCCGTATCATTTAAAATTCTGTCGGTGGGAGTATGAGTTGCGCAGATTTTAACGCCGCTTTCGTCGGCATATTCCTTCAAAAGTTCGGGCGCAATAGGTCCGAAGGCGCTTACCTGAACATAATCATATCCGATTTCACCGATTTTTTTCAACGATTTTCTTATATCCTCGGGAGTCTTTGTAAAGTCCCTTATGGTGTACAGCTGTGCTGCCAGTTTCATTCTTATCACTCCCCTACTACAGATGTTGCCTTTACTGTTGTTTTCTTAAAGGTTGAATTTTTTATTTTGTCGCTTAACATATTATAGTACAAATCCTCGTCAAGGCTGTCAAGCTCTACCCAGCTATCCGTCCATGCGGAAAAGTGGATTGCGTTTGAAATGGTAAGTCCGTTTATACCTTCCGTTCCCACAGCGATAGGTTCTGCACCGTTTTCAAGCACGTCGACAATATTTCTGAAAATTCCGATATGCTGAAGGTTTTCGCCGTCTGTGGGCACATCACACTTCCACACCTCGGGCGTTCCGAAGGGCTTTTTATTTGTTTTGTTAAACTCGCGCTCGTCAACTCTGTTGCGGTAGAATGTGATTATATCATCCTCTACGACAACCTTTCCCTTTGTTCCCGAAATTTCAAGGCGGTTGGTTCCGGGAGCCTCACCCGTTGAAGTGATAAATGTGGCGGTCATGCCGTTTTCATACTCCGCATAAGCCGTAACATCGTCCTCAACCTCAATATCATAATACTTTCCGAAGCTTGCAAAGGCGCGTATTCTTTTAGGCATGCCCACAATCCACTGCCACAGGTCAAGCTGATGGGGATCCTGGTTTAACAAAACGCCGCCGCCTTCGCCCTCCCATGTACTTCTCCATGAGCTGCTGTTATGATAGCACTGGGGTCTGTACCAGTTTGTTATAATCCACACCATGCGCTTTAAATCGCCGACCTCGCCGCTTTTAACAAGATCGCGGAGCTTTCTGTAAACGCAGTTTGTTCGCTGATTGTACATGATAAAAAACTTTTTATCCGACTTTTCCGCCGCCTCGTTCATAAGGCGAACCTGCTTTGTATATACGCCGGCCGGCTTTTCCGTAAGCACGTTTAAATTATGCTTAAAGCCCTCAATTGCAAGGGGTGAATGGGAATAGTGAGGCGTTGCGATAACCACCAAATCAATAAGGTCGGAATTTTTATAAAACTCCTCGGAATTGTCAAAATATTTAATCTCGCCGCCTAAGTTTTCCTTCGCCCATTTAATTCTTTCCGGGTCGATATCGCATACGCTTACAAGCTGCATGCCGGGCACCTTTCCGTCAACAATATTTTTCGCATGGGACGAACCCATGTTACCTATACCTATTATACCTACGCGTACCATATTATTTCTCTCCTTTGACTATTTTTTCTGCTGCATCATATGCAATTTTGAATTTTTCGGGACCGCTTGCTTCCTTTTTCACAACCGTTTTCTCCTCCAAGTCGGCAAAGCCTTGGAAATCTCCCAGGTGCGGCTCAAAGGATAAGAACATATCTTTGTTTTTAGCCCTTAAGCGTTTTATCAGTTCTGCCGCATGGCCGTCTCCCAATCCGAAGGGTACAACGTCGCCCGTTTCCCAAATCGCATCTTTTATATGAACATACTCGATGTAATCCGAAAGCAGGCCGTAAGCCTCAAGCGTGTCCTGCCTGCACTGAACAAAATTTGCCGGGTCAAATGTTGCGCGGACATAAGGGCAGTTTAAGGTTTCGAGCAAATCGCGGCAGCGCGCTGCTTTGTCGCCGTAAATTCCCTTTTCGTTTTCGTGAAGGAGGATTATTCCGCTGCCCTTTGCGGCATCAATATATTTTGTCCACCGTGCCAAAACCTCATCGCGATATTCCTCCGCCTTGCTTAAATCCATGTAAAAGCTGAACATTCTTATGTATTTGGTTTCAAAAATGTCCGCAAGCTCCAAAAGATTCTTAAAGCTGTCAAGGTCTGGGGTAAAATCGTCCGTTATCTGAATTTTTCCTATAGGCGAGCCAAGGGCAGAAAGCTTAAAGCCGTTATCGTCAAGGACTTTTTTTACCTCCCTTGCCTGTGCCGGTGTGTATTCCGAAATATTTTTTCCGTCGATACCGCGCGCCTCAATGTGGTTTATACCGTATTTTTTCAGCTCCGATATCTGAATTTTAAGTTCTGGTGATATTTCGTCGGCAAATGCTGAATATGTAAACATTATATCATCTCCCGAGGATATTGTAACATTGCTTTCAAAGAAATTCAATAAGTAATATTGCGGATAAACATTGCAAATATTGCTGTATCGGTAATAAAATCAAAACAAAATCATGTATAAAAAGCGGTTTTGCTTGACTATTTCCGTATTTTTTTATATACTAAGCAGTATAGAAGGTGAAATTTGAATGGGAAAAATTGCAATACAACCGAAAAAATTAAATGGCGGCGTGCAGATTCCGCCGTCCAAATCCATAAGCCACAGGGCAATAATATGCGCCTCGCTTGCAAAGGGTGTGTCAGAGCTTAAAAATGTGGGCAAATCGGAGGATATCTCCGCGACAATTGAGGCTATGAGGGCATTCGGCGCAAAAATTACGGAATACGGCGACAGGCTTGTAATTGACGGAACGGACACACTTAAGGCAGATGACATTCCGGAAATTAACTGTCGTGAAAGCGGCTCTACCGTGCGTTTTCTGGTTCCGCTTGCCCTGCACTGCAAAAGCCCGGTCACATTTACGGGCACGGGCAGACTGCCCCAGCGCCCCATGAACACGTTTTTTAATTTGTTCGACGAGTTCGGAATAGCGTACAAAACTCCGAAAGACGCAGGACTGCCCCTCACTGTTTACGGGGGGAAAATAAGCGGCGCAATCGAGATTGAGGGCAATATAAGCAGCCAGTTTATAAGCGGACTTTTGTTCTCCCTCCCACTTTGCCCATACGACAGCGAAATAATAATAACAACCGCTTTCGAGTCCAAAGGTTATATTGACATGACTATAGATGTTCTTGCGTCGTTCGGAATAACGGTGCATAACCATAACTACAAAAAATTCAGAATCAAAGGAAACCAGGCGTACAAGCCCATGAGTTTTACTGTAGAGGCGGACTATTCACAGGCTGCATTTTACCTTGCGGCAGGCGCTTTGGGAAGTTTCGTTGTGTGCAAGGGGCTTTCAGCCGAAACAAAACAAGGGGACAAAAAGATTATTGACGTTATCGAGCGCATGGGCGGAAAGGTCGCATCAGACCCCGAAAACGGCATAGCGGCACTTCCGGCTAAACTTCACGGCTGCACTGTAGATGTTTCGCAGATTCCCGACCTTGTCCCGGCAATTGCAGTTTTAGCTTCCGCCGCCTCGGGCGA
>CAJLYO010000051.1 GCA_905210885.1 uncultured Eubacteriales bacterium
TGCCGTGCAGTCGGTTATACCTGTTGAAGTATAAGTCTTTCCGCCGTCCGCGGAATATTTGATATATCCGCTGTTCCAGCCACCGATGTATGCAAAAACGCTGTTTTTGTTATTGGGGTCGACACATACTGCGTTGCAGGTTTTTGAACCGCTGTCTTTTCGGATTCCCGTGCTGTCCTCCATGGGCGAATAATCAACGCAAGGCGGATTTTCCACATCTGTCCTTATTGCACCTCTGTCCACCGTACAGATAAACATATCATCGGGATTATCCTCATTAAACCAGAAGTTTGCGGCTCTCATTCCGGAAATTCCAGAGGAATGAGGATAAAAGCTTGCGCCGCCGTCGGTCGATTTGTAAATTTCCCCGTCAAGAGAAGCGTACAAAATACCGTTTTTCGATACGGTAAACGGCTCTGCGCCGTAACCGTTGTTGTCTTTTATAAATGCGTTATCCTTGTTAATTTCCGGCTTTTTAAATGTGCTTCCCAAATCATAGCTTACACGTATATTGCCGGAAACAGATGACAACTGAACAAACATGGTGTTATTACTGTCAAAAAACAGCCGTGTTATCTTGCCGTCGGCGCTGTGGGGCGCCATGTCGCCTTCCGATATACTTTTAATCTGCTGCCAGCTTTCGCCCATGTTTTCGCTTTTATAAATATTGGAGAATGTCGATGCAAAAAGCGTGCCTTGGTTTTCCGTAATGCCGAAAAAATTATTGTCGGAAATATCGCCGTTTTTTTGCACCCAATCACTTCCGTCATACATATAAATACCGGAATTTCGGCAAACCGCGGTAAGAATGCCGCCGCAATTTTTGAGTGTTGTGATATAGTCGGACGTGCTTGCCTTAAGCGTGCCCACTCTTTGCCAGGTTTCGCCGAAATCGCTGCTTTTTAAAATTCCGCGCTTTACCGTTGCGACATAGACGCTGTCGCCGTCAAAGGCTATCAGGTCGCCTACTGTTCTGTAAAATGGTGTTTTGTATTTTAGCTCCCATGTAATTCCTTTATCATGGCTTACGTATATTCCGCAGTTTGATTTATCCGTTTCAGTTGCGGAAACGTGGGGGCTGCCAAGGCAATATACCGTGTTTTCATCACTGTTATCAAATGCCGCGCCGACTGTTCCGCAGATATCAAAACCGCTGTTTTGAGCACTCCAGCTTTTTCCGCCGTTTACGCTTCTGTAAATTCCGCTTGTGTCCGTACCGGCAATCAGCAGATTTTCGTCAAATGGCGATACCGCAAGCGACCACATCATCTGACCGCATTCTCCGCCGGGATATCCGTTATCAAACTGCTGCTTTGTTGTCAGATGATAGCTTTTAATCCACGGCGTAATTTGCGTAAAGCAGCTTGCGCCTGCTGAAAATGATGATGAAAGCGTGGTTTTTCCGTCGTTTACATACACGTTATAAACTCCGGGAGTTTGCGGCTTTGCGATTTCCGTTTCAAATTCAGCCGAACCCAGATAAAACTGCTTCAGTTCATAAACGCAATGGGACTTTTCCAAGTCGGAAAATGCATAATAATCCGTCAGGGAATATCCCGGCTTTAAAACAAGCGCAACTCCGATATAGCCGTTCCTTTCGCTGAAGCTTCCGCTTAATTTTACCGTGCCGGAATAAACTTCGCAGCTTAAATCCGCGAAAATGCCGACGGAAAGCGTGCATATTGCAATAATTAAAGCAACAATTTTTTTAATCATCTGTTAATTACCTTTTTCTCCGTAATCGGTGCAAATGTTGTACCTTCCCAAAGATACGCTTCGATAATACTTCCTTCTGCCGATACCGACGGTGTAAAGGTAAGTGTTTCGCCGGGAAGTATAACTCCGCCTTTAACGTCTGTGCCGGATTTTTTGTAATTACCGTCAAATATGCAAACTGCGGCAACCACTTCTGCCTGCGCATCGGTTATGTTTTTCACGGTTACCGTAAAGTTGCCGTCAGCAGTTAAATCGGCGTTTATTACGTCTATAGCGCATATGCGCACCGTTTTTTCGTAAACCGCCGACGCTCCGTAGCTGTCATATGCGGTAACGGTGACCGTATGGCTGCCAGATACTGCCTTTTCCGACGGGATTGTAATGTTCTCGGAATATTCGGTAACATTTAAATCGCTTTTTTCAAATACCGTTTCGCCGTCAAACGCCGCGGTAACCGATGATATAAAGTCGGTATTGTCGCTTACGCTTACATTAAAGGCAAGGGGCTTGTTTTTTGCGGCAGCGTCCGGCAAATCGGTTGTGATAACCGGACGCAGGTTTGAAGTATTTGTAATCCGCAGTTTACCGTAGCGTGCAAGTGCGCAGTTTATGTAGTTGTTTGAGGTTGCAAGGCAAAATGCGGCTTCGCTGCAGCCGTTATTAAGCTTTTCTATTAAATAGTCGGTAATGTCTATTGAATAGTTTGCGCCCGGCTCTTCCTCGTAATCCAATGAAGTAACCGCGATTTTATACTTTGAGGCAAATGCCTTTTCGGAAACGGGGTATTCCCTGTACTTTTCGTTACCCTGTGCCGCAGTCAAGGACGCGGAGTTATTAACCTCCTCCGCCGTCCAATTTGTGTTTTCAATATCGTAAAGCTCAAAATAGCTTGTGTCGGAAGTTGCGGTTTTTATCATAAGCAAAAGCTCCGCTTTTTTTAAGGTTTCCGCATTTACGCCGGAGAGGTCAAATTTATACCACACGTTAAAGCAGTAATTTGCAAAATCCTTGTTAAAAAGCACTCTCATTCTGTTTTGCTTAATTTCGTCATACATCCAGTTGTCAGGCGTGCGTGTTCCAAGAGCAAGAACGTTTGCACAGCCGCCGTTGTCTATAATGTCATATGTAAAAGTTTCCGCAGCGCTTATGTTTGCAAACCGTACAAGCATAAGCAGGGTAAGCAGTGCACATATTATCTTTTTAATTTTAAACACCTCCGTGTCAGTTAATGGCGTCAATGCCGGCAAGGGGCGCTATGCTGTCAAGTCCGTTTAAAATAAACGCTTTTAGCACACAGCCCTCAACATCATTGGGCATGGTTACTGCCGTCTTGAGAGTATTTTCGCCGGGATTTGCTCCGCTTGCAACAGCAGTTTTTAAGAGTTTTCCGTTTTTGTAAAGGCAAAGAATAACCGATGTGTCAAGCTTTGTATCAAGCTTGTTGTATACGTCAACGGAGTATTCAACTTTTCCTCCGGAAACAGGTTTATTTGTGCTGTAGGCGCCGTTTGAAAGTATAAGATTTGGGTTAGTTTTTGTCTTTATGCCTACTTCAAGACCTGCTGTCTGGTCAAGCTGCGTCAATGTGTATTTGCTTGTATCAAGTCCCAGTATCATTGAAACAACGGTCTTTCCCTCAGCCTGTTTTTGGCGCAGATATTCGGTAATATCAAGCTTAACCGTGTTTCCCTGCAAAGCCACATTGGGAACAAAGTCGGAAACTGCAAAGGGCGTCTTTGAATACTCGTAATTTTTATAGTTTTGGTTTGACAAAAGCGCCGCAGAACTGTTTTGTATATCCGCTCTTGTCCAGCTTGTGTCTGTTACATCGCGCAGGCGGTAATGATATGTAACGCCGTCATATGTGGACTTCTGATTGATAATAAAATATGCGTTTTCGATATAGTCGTTTTTAAGATTGCTTATATCGAATTTGTAATACATAACCATATTTATGCCGAGGTCAGAGCCCTCAATATCGCCCAGCAGGTACCATGTATCGTAGAAAAAGTTATCAATGGACGTTTTATCCGTTTTTATTACGCGTGCCACGTCGGAGGCATTTGCGGGGACATTTTTTATAACATACCCTGCCGTCACCGTTTTTGCGGCAGAAGTTTCGTAGCCGTCCGTATCTTTTGCCGTTACGGCTATTGTATGCTCTCCGGCGGTCATAAGGTTTGCCGGAATTTCAAAAGCATTGGTATAAGTTTCCGCGCCGATGTCTGCAGCGCTTCCGGCGTCTTTCCCGTCAAAGCTTACCGATACGGAAGAAAGGTTTCCGCCGTGAGCTTTTGCCGTAACGTCAAAGCTGTAAGCCATATTGTCCTGTGCGTGAGTTTCGCCGGTTACGGTGACTTCGGGTTTATTTATGTTCTTAACGCGGAGCGTTGCAAACTTACCGAGGTTTATATCCATATAGCTGTTGGTGGTGGCAAGGGCGAAAGAAATTTCATTTTCGCCGGCAGCCTTTTTCGTTTTGATATAGTCTGTTATGTCAAAGCTGTAGTTAACGCGTGCGTCAGGCTCGTAGCCTACCTCCATACTTTCCACAACGCCGTCGGCAAAGGGCTCGTCTGCCAAAGGATAATTTTTATATGTTGTATCAGCCGTTTTCGAGGCGGAACAGTTTTCGATGTTTGCGCCTGTCCATGAGGCATCGGCAATATCGTACAGCTCATACGATGCCGCACCGCCGTCAGCCTTAAGCTGCATAAGCAAAAGCTCAATGCTGTCTGCCTTTGTTACAGCGATTTCCGATATATCGTATTTTAAGTAAACGTTAAAGCAATACTTGTCAAAGTCCTTGTTGAACAAAACACGCCATCTGTTTTGATTTCTTATAACGTCATACATCCACGGAGCCGGTTCGCCGTCTTTAAGTGCGGCAACCGCAGCACTGTCGGAAAATCCGATATGCTGATAATACACTTTCGAGTCGCTGTCGGCATGCACGCAAATGCATGAAAATATCAGGCATACCGTCAAAATTGCGGAAACAATCGTTTTTTTCATAATACACATCTCCAATATAATTATTTTAGAATCAATGCGTCTATGTACTGACCGTACTGCATAATGTAAATTACAGTCTGAGCGTCCTCGCCGCTGTTTTTCCATGTTGAAAGCAGATTTGTGTCGCACTTCTCAAAGCTGATGTCATTTTTTGTGATTTTCGCGGTGTAGCCGTTGGGCTTTAAAACATACACCTGGTCCTCTGCTACGGTGCCGCCGTTTTGCGCAAGCTGCTGAGTTGTCATAAGCGCAAGTTTTAAGTATCCGTCACAGGTATCATACAGCGCACCGCACACCGTGAGATTATGCTCGCTGTATTTTGAAACACAGCCGTTTACCGGTTTGCTTTGGTCATAATCATATACAAAGTGAATATCGGTTATGTTGCCCGACATATCTGTCTGATATCTTATAACATCTCCGCGGCCGAGAGAAGCAATCAGATTTTTATGATTATCATCAATCTTTACGGAAATTTCATTTCTGCCGTTTATAAGCTCGAGGGCTGTATATTCGCCGTCCTTGTCAAATGTTTTTCTCGTTCCGGATACAACATAAAGCTGCTGTTCCTCGTCAACCTTCATATTTAAAAGACTGTCGTCTTTTTCAATAACAGCACCGCACATGAAAATCGTGTCCTTGCCCAGAGAATAAATATCAACGCTGTAAACGCCGTCATTTGTAAAGCTGCCGTAGCATGAACACTCGGTATTTCCTGCGCCAATGTCTGACTTTTTCGGTATTCCGAAAAATTTTGTATCGGCATTTTTGAAATACCTTTGACCTATATATCCGCCGGATTTATACGCAATCGCCGCATCGTCACGGGACCATCTGCGCACAAGAGAGTCTTCCTCCTCGTTCTCACCCATTACCGGTGTATCGATAAATATAATTTTGTTATCCTCGTTGGTTTTATATCTGATAAACAGACCTGTTAAGTTAGGCGAAATGGCGGCGGAATTAATCCGTTTTATAACCTCGGCAGGCTTTAAACTTCTTTTTCCGTCCATTGTCACGCGGTCTGCAAGATTTAAAACAAACGGCTCTTTGTTGGGTGTATCGAGAATTTTCAGACCGCCTTTACTGTCGTCAATTTTATTTTCCGTTGCCGCGGTGATAACAAGTCCGAATTTGTCGCCGCTTTGCGAAGCGCCCACGGTAATGCAGGCAATTTTGCCGAAAATATCAAGCCTTACCGTAATGGTTTTGCCCATGTAATAATCAACGGACGGGTCGCGGTAGCAGCTTTCGGACAGCTTATACTCGGTGCCGCTGACGGTTAACGTATACTTGTTATGACCGTCTTTATAAAAGCTTTCAACGGTTCCGGCGCTTTTGTCATAGGAAACATAAGCACGGATAAATTTTTCGTCTGTACTTTTTGTGTATGAAATAATGTCCCACGCAGTAAGGTCTTTGGGATTAACCGTACCGTTTCTGTCTGTTAAAATACATTTGAAATCAAGGGTGCTGCCGGAAAATTTAAGTTTGTCGTTATCTGTTCCGTAGATAATACCTTCCGACAAATCAACGGACCTTACGCTTAAATTTTCGTATTTGTCAATAAACAATACGTCATAAACTCCGTCGCTGTTATTGTCAACGGCGGTAACTGTGCCTTCGTTGCCAAATAATGTATCGTTATATTCCTTTTCAAAATCTATGGGTTTTCCGTTAAAAATATAGGCAGTTTCATAACCAAAATCAATTTTTTCGATTTTGCCGCGGTCGTTTGAATAACAAAGCTTAAGCCTTTCCGTTCGCTCAAAATCGTCCATGGAAATCGAAAGAACGTCGTTGTCGTATTTATTTATGTAGACAACAGTTTTTGCTTCGCTTTCGTCATTTTTGTAGTAACATTCCGCATTATACCCGAGATAACGGTTGATTTTGTCATATTCGTTTATAAATATTTCGCCGTCAATTTCTATTTCGTTTTCCGGCAGACCGTTTTTATCGCGAAGTCCGCTTATGCTGTCGCGCTGTACAATACCTTTTGCATAAGATATTCCGAAATAGCGGTTAAGCACCGTTTGGGACGACGTGTTGTCAAGAGTATATCTGCCGTTTACTCCTACTGTTTGCATAACAGGCGCATTCAGGGCATTTTTAAGCATTTCCGCCATCTGCGAACCGGTTATGTTTCCGGCAGTGTCGAAAGTCTTTTTTATACCAAGCTCGGCAGCGGTTTTATAATACCCAAAGGGATAGCCGCCGTTTGATACGGCGTACTGACGGTAACCTAAAATATTTACGGTAACCGCAAGGGCTTCCTCTGATGAAATCGGGTCGTTAGGGTGAAATCCGCCGTCACTGCAGCCGGAAACGACTCCGCGGTGAAATGCGGAATAAATGCTTTTGCAGTACGGATTTTGGCTGTCCACATCCCAAAATTCACCGCTGTTCGTTTCGGGAAATGTGGTGTTATAAAGACGCATGGCATATTCCGTAAACATGCCGCGGTTAACCTCTTTTGCGTCCTTAACATTATCTGACTCCGCTGCCGTCATAAGTCCAACGGCGCATAAAAACTTAAATGTTTCGCTGTCCGTTTTCTGTTCGTCCGCGGCAGATACACCGGCGGGTAAAATAACGCAAAATGCTAAAATTAAACACAGTATTTTTTTCATAATCTACACCTATCTGATATTCTTTAACATATTAATTGCAAGCTGTGCACATTCCCCTCGTGTTACATTACCGCGGGGAGCAAACGAGCCGTCAGGATAACCGCTTATGATACCTCCGGCGCACAGAGCCGTGACGCTGCCTTTTGCATATTCGCTGATATCCGCGCTGTCGGTAAAATCTTTAATTTCGTTAAGTTTCGGGATAGCATTGCTGTTTGCACCGGCAGCTTTATACAAAATGTGTGCCGCTTCCTCGCGTGTTACGGCGTCGTCCGGAGCAAACATCTTTTCGTCCTTGCCGGAAATTATTCCTTTTTCATACGCGGAGGCAATGTATTTGTATCCCCAATCATCAGGCGCAACGTCTGAAAAAGCGCACACGGCATTTTCGTCATACAATGATAAAGAATTAATTACTATTTTTACAAATTCGCGCCTTGTAACATATGCCTCCGGCAAAAATCTGCCGTCCTCCGTGCCTGAAACCACACCTTTTTTATAAAGGGCGGTTATGCTTGCGTATGCCCAGTAGTCGGCGGGAACGTCTGAAAATTCCGCTGTTTTTTCCGGTTCATTTTGTGTAACTTCTGAGGTTACTGCCGAAACATTTCCCTTTGAAGTGTAGCCCGAACCTCCGCCGCGGCCGCCTCCTCCGCCTTTGTTATTGTTCTTTTGGGGCAAAGTGTAGCTGTTTACAAATTCTTTCAGACTGTCGGCTGTATAGTAATTTCCGATTATCTTGCTGTCGATATCCTGCGTGGTGCTGAGAGAAAAATATTTAGCCAAATCAACGCCGCATCTGTTTAAATTATTCATTATGCCTTTGATTTCGCTTACATTTTCCGCCTTGTGCAGTGCCGTCAAATATACAGCCAGTGAAACAACGGTGTTAAAGTCGCTGTCTGCGGATACCGTTTTTATTCTTTCTTTGATTTCCGACTTGAAATCGCTGTCTTTTTTGCTTATTCCCAGTTCCGCAATTCCCAGCGTTTCCTCGTTTTCGGATATTAATTCTATGTCGCCTGTTTCGGCAAAGTTTTCGATTATCGAAACACGGCAAAGAAAATCCGCTGCGGATTTGAATGTTTCAAAGGGTTTGTTTTTCAAAAGAGCCGTAATCGCATTTTTCTGTCCGCTTTCCGTCAGAGCACCGAAAGTTTTCTCAGCTGCTGCGAAAACGCCGTCAAGATTAGCGTTAACGGCGGAAAAGACATCGTCTGCACTGCCGTTGTTTATTAAATCCAAAAACTGCTGCTGTTCGTTTGCGTCAACATAGTTAAAAGTTGTAAAATACGGTTTTTCATTATCCGTAAAGCTTATAATACAGTCATACGCTCCGCTTCCGCTAACAGGTGAAAAATCGAATGAAAAACTTTCGTTATCCGACTTTATTTCCCTTAAATAAAGCGAAGCTTTTTGCTTTTCCGAAAGGTCATAAAGCTTTATTTCTTTTATATCTGTATCGCCGCTGTGCTTTAAAACGGCAAGGGTTACGCCGCAACTTTTTGTTTCGCCTGTGGTTCCGCTTATGCTGACCCTGCCCGCAGCCTCGTCAACGGTTATTGCTGCGCCTATGTCTGCACTCGCCGTGCAAACAAGCATTGCGCTTGAAAGCGCAGCGCATATGGGAATTTTCAATTTATTAAGCATACTGACCTCCTATTTTATAACATCTGTCAAATTGCACAGTATAACGGCTAAATTTTCTCTTGTAACAGTATCGCCGGAAAGGTTTGCGCCGTCAAAAACCGTATTTAGGTTGTTTTGGGTATACAGACCCTTTATGCGCAAAACTTTTGTTATCATCGCTTTAAGCTCGGAAGGCTTAAGTTTTTCGTACGGCTTAAAAAGCATGTCGCCGTCAATTTCCGTTACGCCGGCTTCAAAAAGAGATGCCGTTGCCGTGTAATACCGCGAAAAAAGACTGACATCACTGTAAATCTGCTTGTAGTTTCTGTTTTCCGTTTTTAATATCTTTTGCAGTGCCAAAGCCGCCTCAAACCGTCTTGTATCGTCCTTCGGTCTGAAATATCCGTTAGTATATTTATCCCATATTCCGTCATCGTACAGCTTTTCTATCTGTTTTTCGGCAAAGCTTTCCGACGTGTCTGAATATACATGCTCGCTTAAGTCGTAATATCTTTCGGGCAGATATACAAATGTTCCGTTAGATGTGGCAATGTATACCTTCTGCTGCGTGGGGTGATAGTACACAAACCACGCGTCCCCCGAACCGGGCAGACCTTCAATGTGTTTCCAC
>CAJLYO010000052.1 GCA_905210885.1 uncultured Eubacteriales bacterium
ACGGAATTTATACACCGTCAAAAGACAAAATACGACATTATTTCGCGCTTTTTTGTCGGTTTTCTCCCTAATCGGGCAAAATTTTCGACAAATTCCTGCCGTGAGGGCGTATATAGCGCTTCATCATGTACAAACACTCGCTGTCGCGGGTTATATAATTCATGCCGCTTGCGCAGGATAACGTTGACTTAAAACCCATTTCTTTCAATATATCAAAGGAAGCATTGCTCACGCTGCCGAAAGGGTAGGTGAAGGCTATCGGGGCGGAACCGGTGTGAGTTTTGATAAGCTCCTGCATTTTTCCGATATCCTCCGTCAGCGCTGTTTTGTAATGCTCGTCACTTTCGCCGCGCTGCTTTTTTGTGCCGTTTCGTTTTTGGGATATGGTATGCATGTTATATGAATGATTTTGAATTTCCACAAGACCGGATTTTGACATCTCGCTTATCTCGTCCCATGTAACGTGAGCGTAATAGGCATTTTCGTCTTTTACCTCCGTGTACCTGTCGGTATATGCCCCCACCGGGGACAGCACCATTTTCATTCCGTACTGTTTCATAAGTGGCACGGCGTAAAGGTAGTTGTTGTAGTAGCCGTCGTCAAAGCTTATAACCACAGGTTTTTCCGGAAGCGGCGTTCCGTTTTCCACGTAGTCCGAAAGGTCGCGGATAAAAACCGCCGTGTAGCCGCGGTCTTTTAAATATTTTAAGTCATCTTCAAGCTCTGCCGGGGTGATTACGAATTTTCCCGACCGCGCCGGGTCCTTTAATATGCTGTGATACATAAGAATCGGAACCTTTATCCCGTCTGTGCGCACGGCTGTTTCCGATACTGCAAAAACCACCGTGGTGACAGCCGCCGCGGCTATTAGGCATACTGCTATTACGGTTCTTAACCGCACCGTGAAAAACATGCCGTACCTCCTTTAAAGTCTGTAGTCATCATTGCTGTACGGGGCATAGGTGACCCTGTCGCGTTTTATGATTTTATCGCTTTCGGTGTCGAATGGGTTAATCCTGCTCTTTGAGATTTCCGATTCAAAAAGGGCGGCAAACATATCCCATGTGGTTTTGTTCAGTATTCCGGTTTGCGGAAGACCGGAGAGCCCCTGAAATATTTTAACGTTTTCCGAGTCGTTTTTAGTATAAACGTCTGTTATTTCCATTGGCAGAAAGTTTGAAAAACGTTTCGTCGCCCCGGCAATCACCGCAAGCACTACTGGGACGATTTCGTTTGTGTCGCCCACGTTCAGCGTAAATGCCGGAGAAGGAAATACCTCAAGGCTTTTGCCTTCCGCGTACTCCTCCAGTACCAGCTCATATATCTCCATGATTTTATCCCATACTTCATTATTAACCTCGCCTGTCTGCGGAAGGTCAAATTCCTTTTGGAAAGCCTTAACCGCCGCAGTTGTCTGAGGACCGTAAACACCGTCCGTAACAATTTTCGGTACGTTTTCATATTTGTACGATATGCGCCGCAGCGCCCTTTGTATGTTGTGTATCGGTTTGTTGACGTCATTGTCATGTTTCATTTTTATAACCTCGCTTTTTAGTTTTTGTGTAAGTTTATTACACGGAACGACACTCGGGTCGTTCCCTACAGGTTTAATGTAAATTTGTGCAAACAACGATGGTTTAGCACATGTTGTTCACAGGACGTTTCTGGCAGATGATGAATCCCTCCACCGCTGACGCGGTCCCCCTCCCTTTAGGGCAAGGGAGGCAGAGCCCCTACGGAAAAATATGTAACATTTGTGAGTAGGGAACGACCAATGTGTCGTTCCGACAGCGCAAATTTTTGCACAAAGTAACGTCCTGTGAACTCTGTAACAAGTTTTGGTTTTCAAGGCGCCTTGTAAAAGGAATAAACGAAAATTATTATAATTAAAATTTGTACAACGCGGTGTGACATACGTTTATCACAGGACTTTTCGGGCAGATACTATCTGCCCCCTACATGCACGGACGTACGGTTATGCGAACAACGATGGGGTGTCGGAAATGTGCAACAGGACGGCGGAACGACACATAGGTCGTTCCCTACGGTTGATTAAACCGTGTGCTGACATAGGCAGCCCCTACAGCGGACATGTGTTGTGGATTTCCGCTAAACTTAAGCACCTTCTGCGTCCGCACCCTGGGAAATCACGCCGCCGGGGTGCTGCATCGCAAGTGTGTTTTTCGAGTCTGACAAAAGCCGCAGACGGTCTATAATCGCCGTCCATGTTTTCTCGCCCACAATGCCGTCCGCCGCCAGCCCCAAAAGGGTTTGAACCTGTTTTACTGCATTTTGTGTTACCGGCGAAAACACCCCGGTAATGGGGATAAGATTGATTTCGTCATACTCCCTTGCAAGGCGGTTTATGTAAACCTGCAAAAGCCGGACGTCGTTTCCACGGGAATTAAGTTTTAATTCCTCGCCGGGGTATGGGTATAAAATCGGCTCAAAGTTATCGCTTTCCGAGGTTGTGGAATCCACCGCGCCTTTGTACACGCTGTACAATCTGTCCCATGTTTCCTCTCCCACAATTCCGTCCGGCGCAAGCCCTTCAGACTGCTGGAATGCCACGACTGCGTTTTTTGTTTCGTTCCCGTAAATTCCGTCCTGAGTTACCGAGGGTATATCGGGGTAAAAAAGGGAAACCACGTCCAAAAGATATTGCAGCGTCCGCACCTTTTCGCCGGTGTCGCCCGGTGAAATCGCGTCGGGGTATTCAAGGCTTTTTGCGTAAATTCTGTGACCCTCGCTGTCAAGCTCCGAAAGGCGCAGAATACCTGTGTAAAGATATACCATTTTATACCATGTGGACTTGCCCACGATGCCGTCAGGGGTAAGATTAAATATGCTTTGAAATTTCTTGACCGCGTCCTCCGTTGCGGAGCCGAAAATGCCGTCCTGTTCCGGTATTTTCGGAATAGACGGATAATTTGTGGAAATTCTGTTTAGCGACCCCTGCACAATCAGCACGTCCTCGCCCACATCGCCATAGCTTACCGTGTACCCGGGATAAGACTGGGTAATGTCGCGTATGGGCGAGTCGAGAACAAGCTCAATGTTATCGCCGTAGTAGTTTTTTAAAATATCAACTGACGAATATCCCTGCCGTGCAAGGTACTGGCTTCCCCACTGGGAAAGCCCTTCGCAGGTGACCGTTGTGCCGTTGCAGTACTTCGCCGCAATAGGCTCGATTGTGCCCGCGCGGCGTATGTAGTTGTTGAAAATATCGTCCACAATGCGGTCGATGTTGTCAAAAATGTTGCGCCCGTAGGTGTAGCTCTGGTCGTATGCGGTGTTGTTGGTAATGTTGAAATTATAGCCCTGCGCCGAGTAAAATTCCGTATATATGCGGTTTAGGGCGAATGTTATCTGAGCGTATATATTGGCGTAAATCGCTGCCTCGTCCCATGTGGGATAAATTTCGCTTGAGGCAACGTTTTTTATGTAATCGGGAAACGTTACCGTTACGTTTTGGGCATTGCTTTGGGGCGCGCCTAAGTGCACCACGATATTTTTCGGAACGTAGGGATAAAGTAATGGCATTTTTTGTTCCTCCTATAAATTCTGCGGCAAAACGTCCACGCGCCCCACATACGATGATGGATTTTCGTCCTCCGGCAGAGGTATAAGCTCGAAGGGGAGGGTTGTGGCTATGCCGTCGAAAATCTGAGCGTTTTTAACCTCCGTTGAGTAGTAAAGCGGCTGGTAAATGCGCATGTTGTATACGCTGAAATTCGCGCCGTCGGCTTCGGAAGTCAGGGAGTTTTCCCTGTTTGGCGCGTCAAGCATTACCGAGCGAGTAAGTCCGTTTCTTTTTGACTTTAAAAACGCAATAAGCTCCTCCTTGCCGTCCGCCCCCGGTTTTACCACGGACACATATGCGTCCGCCACGGGGATTACCGCGTATGAGGTGAATACTCTTGCCGAAAATGAACCTTCGTTTTCCATGATGAACCTCCTTTAGACAGTTGTCACACGTTGCTCTCTTAATGACATTATATTAACAATGATGAAATTTATCACATTTTAATTGATTTTAAACGGAATATGTGGTAAAATAAAATGAAGGAGTAACGGCATATGAAAAATTTAAAGGGAATGTTGCTTGCCCTTGCCGCCGGCTGCTGCTGGGGGCTTTCGGGAACAATGGGGCAGTATATGTTTGATATTCAGCACACCGACGCGGCGGCGCTTACGGTAATCCGCATGATATCGTCGGGAATCGTGCTTTTATGTATAACCTTTTTCGGCAATCCCTCCGATTTAAAAAAGGTGTGGGAAACGAAAAAGAGTTCGGCTGTGCTTGTTATGTTCGCGGTTTTCGGTCTTGCCGCCGTTCAGTACAGCTATATGAAGGCAATTGACGTGTCAAACGCCGGAACGGCTACCGCACTGCAATACACCGGCGAGGTTCTTATATTATTGGAAGCGTGCATAGCACAGCGCCGTCTGCCCAAAAAGTCGGAAGGTTTCGGCGTGCTGCTTGCACTTACGGGGATATTTTTAATTGCCACTCACGGCAGTATAAATAATATGGTGCTTTCAAAAGAGGCGCTTTTCTGGGGCGGTATCACCGCATTTACCCTTATGCTGTACACGGTTATGCCGGCGCGGCTTATAAGGAATTACGGCAGCAAGCCCGTAACAGGCTACGGAATGATACTGGGCGGCGTTGTTTTGTGGGCAATATTCCGCCCGGATTTCGGAGTATTTAATATTTGGGGCATTGCGGCGCTTGCGGTAATAGTGCTTGTGGGTACGGTGTTTGCCTACACCGCTTTTTTGCATGCCGCTTCCGAAATAGGAAGTGTGCAGGCGGCGCTGCTTGCCTCTGTTGAGGTAGTATCCGCTCCGTTTTTTTCGGCGCTGCTTTTGGGTTCAAAATTTACCGTTTACGACTGCGGCGGATTTTTGTGCATGCTGCTTATGGCGGTTATGCTTGCATTGCCGGAGCTTAGAAAAAAGAACATAACCATTTAGAATATACGGAGGACGCATATGGCTGACAATCAGAAAAATATAAGAAATTTTTGTATAATAGCTCATATTGACCACGGAAAGAGCACACTTGCCGACAGGCTTTTGGAGTACACCGGGGTTCTGACCGCCCGTGAAATGGAGGAACAGGTTTTAGACAACATGGACCTTGAGCGCGAGCGCGGAATCACCATAAAGGCGCGTGCCGTGCGTGTTGTGTACAGCGCCCGTGACGGCGAGCAGTACATTTTAAACCTTATCGACACTCCCGGGCATGTGGATTTTAACTACGAGGTATCAAGAAGCCTTGCCGCCTGCGAAGGTGCGGTTTTGGTTGTTGACGCCTCCCAGGGCATTGAGGCGCAGACCCTTGCAAATACTTATCTTGCAATTGACAATAACTTAGAGCTTGTGCCGGTTATAAACAAAATCGATCTCCCTTCCGCCCGTCCCGACTTTGTTAAAGAGGAAATTGAAAACGTTATAGGCATACCCGCCATGGACGCGCCTTTGATTTCCGCAAAACAGGGCATAGGAATAGAGGAGGTTTTGGAACGCATAGTATCCGATGTTCCGGCGCCGTCCGGGGACGAAAACGCACCCCTTCAGGCCCTGATTTTCGACTCGTATTACGATGCGTACAAGGGCGTAATTATATACTGCCGTGTGTTTAACGGAACGGTTAAGCCCGGGGATAAAATCCGTCTTATGGCTACGGGAAAAGAGTTTGACGTGGTTGAGGCAGGCTTTTTAAACCCCATGGGTATGGTTCCGGCGCGCGAGCTTTCCGCAGGTGACGTAGGCTATATCGCCGCAAGCATAAAAAACGTGTCCGACACGCGCGTGGGCGATACGGTCACCCTTGCAGACAGACCCACCGACAAGCCCCTGCCCGGTTACCGCAAGGTTAACCCCATGGTTTTCTGCGGAATTTATCCGGCAGACGGCGCGCGCTATGACGATTTGCGCGATGCTTTGGGCAAATTGCAGCTAAACGATGCGTCATTAAGCTTTGAACCGGAAACGTCAATAGCTCTCGGTTTCGGTTTCCGCTGCGGATTTTTGGGTCTTTTGCATATGGAGATAATCCAGGAACGCTTAGAGCGCGAGTATAACTTAGACCTTGTTACAACCGCACCCAGCGTTATTTACCACGTTATAAAAACCAACGGCGAAATGCTTACCATAGACAACCCCACAAATCTGCCGCCGGCGGTGGAGATAGACTACATGGAGGAGCCTATGGTGGACGCAAATATAATGCTGCCTACGGATTTTGTGGGCAATATTATGGAGCTTTGCCAGCAACGCCGCGGAATTTACAAGGATATGAAATATCTTGACAGCACCCGTGTTTCGCTGCATTACGAAATGCCGTTAAACGAAATAATATATGACTTTTTTGACGCACTGAAGTCGCGCACAAAGGGCTATGCTTCCTTTGATTACGAGCTTTGCGGCTACAGAAAATCAACCCTTGTAAAGCTTGATATTCTGCTAAACGGCGAGCTTGTGGACGCGCTAAGCCTTATTGTTCACACCGAAAAAGCGTATGAGCGCGGCAGAAAAATTGCGGAAAAACTTAAAGAGGCAATACCGCGCCAGCTTTTTGAAATTCCAATACAGGCGGCGGTGGGAAGCAAGATTATCGCCCGGGAAACGGTTAAGGCAATGCGAAAGGACGTGCTTGCAAAGTGCTACGGCGGCGATATAACGCGAAAGAAAAAGCTGCTTGAAAAGCAGAAGGAGGGTAAAAAGCGTATGCGCCAGGTCGGCTCCGTTGAGGTTCCTCAGGAGGCGTTTATGTCGGTGCTTAAGCTTGACTGATTATGACCGGTGTTTATGTTCATATTCCCTTTTGCGTGAAAAAATGCGCTTACTGCGACTTTAATTCTTATGATAACATTAATGATTTAAAGGACAGCTATACAGACGCGGTTATCGGTGAAATTAACGGATATTCCGGAGAAATAACTGCGGATACGGTGTTTTTCGGCGGCGGAACGCCCACGGCGTTGGGCATACCGCGGCTTATACGTATAATTGACGCCGTGAAAAACAAATTTAAGCTTGAAAAATGTGAATTTACCGTGGAGGCAAACCCTGCGACCGTTGACGCACAGGGTTTGCTTTTGCTGCATAATGCAGGTGTAAACCGCTTAAGTCTGGGGCTGCAGTCCTGTAACAACCGCGAGCTTGCGGCTCTCGGGCGTATTCATACCTATGAGGATTTTTTAAAAACCTACCGTGATGCGCAAAATGCCGGATTTGAAAATATCAATATCGATATAATGTTCGGCATACCGTGCCAGACCGAGGAAAGCTTTGCTGATACTTTAAAGACTGCTGCTGATTTAAATCCGTCCCATATTTCGTGCTACTCGCTGATTATCGAGGAAAACACGCCTTTTTATAATATGAAGCTTGACCTTCCGGACGAGGAAACGGAACGGCGCATGTATTATACCGCCGTTGACTTTTTTGCGTCACGGGGGTATGCGCAGTACGAAATTTCAAATTTTGCAAAGCCGGGCTGTGAGTGCCGCCATAACATAAAGTATTGGACAAGGGCAAATTATGCCGGCTTCGGCGCCGGGGCATGCTCTATGATAAATAATGTAAGGTATAAAAACACCTCCGACGTTTCGGAATATATAAAAAATAACCGCCCGGAAAGGGAGGTTTTGACCAAAGAGGAGGCGCTGGCAGAACATATATTTTTGGGTCTGCGCCTGACCGGCGGCTTTAACATAGCCGAAACGGAGCGGCTCTACGGTATAAACTTTTTTAAACGCTACGGAGATATTGTTGAAAAATACGAAAAAGCCGGTCTTTTAAAGACCGGCGAAAACCTTATGCTTACCCGTGAGGGGATAAGTGTGTCCAATACGGTAATGTGCGAATTTCTGTAAGTTTTCTACAGATATTTTTTCATGTGCCCGAGAGCGGATTTTTCAAGGCGCGAAACCTGTGCCTGTGAAATTGAAATTTCGTCCGCCACCTCCATTTGGGTTTTGCACTGAAAAAATCTCATGTTTATTATCATTTTTTCCCTTGGGTTAAGATGCTTCATCGCCTCTTTAAGGGCGATTTCTTCAAGCCAGCTGTCGTCCTGGTTTTTTTCGTCACATACCTGGTCCATAACATACAGTGCGTCGCCGCCGTCATGGAAAACCGGCTCGTAAAGAGAAATGGGGTCCTGGATTGCGTCAAGCGCCATAACTATGTCTTCTTTGGGCATGTCAAGCTCCTTTGCAATCTCCGTTATTGTGGGCTCTCTGCCGCATTTTGCGGAAAGACGCTCTTTTGCGGACAGTGCCTTGTATGCCGTGTCGCGCAGGGAACGGCTTACCCTTATGGCGTTGTTGTCCCTTAAATACCGCCGTATTTCACCGATTATCATCGGCACGGCGTAGGTTGAAAACTGGACGTTTAACGTTGTATCGAAATTATCTATCGCCTTTATAAGCCCTATGCAGCCTATCTGAAAAAGGTCGTCGGCATTTTCGCCGCGGTTGTTAAAGCGCCTTATAACGCTTAAAACAAGCTTTAAATTTCCGTTTATAAATTCCTCGCGCGCCTGCTTGTCCCCTTTTTTTATCCGTTTGAAAAGCTCCGTTTTCTGCTCCTTTGTAAGGGTGGGCAGCTTTGAGGTGTTGACTCCGCATATTTCAACCTTGTTTATTATTGTTACCGCCTCCTTTTTCTATCAGCTCGTAAAGCTTTGAAAGGGCGTCGGAAAGACCGCCTACGCTGTCTATTATTCCGTGGCTTACTGCTTCCTCGCCGAAAAGAATGGTGCCCACATCGTTTGCTATGTTGTCCGTTTCAAGCATAAGCTTTAGTATTTCGTCTTTGTCCGCCTTGGCGTTTCGTGCGATAAATGAAACTATTCTGTCCTGAACCTTCTGAAAATAATTGTATGTCTGGCTTGAGCCGATAATCGTTCCCGTCATTCTTATGGGGTGTATGGTCATTGTCGCACCCGGCACTATAAACGAGTGCATTGATGCAACCGCCAGCGGCACGCCTATGCTGTGGCCGCCGCCCAAAACCAGAGATACCGTAGGTTTTGACATGGACGCAATCATTTCCGCAATGGCAAGCCCTGCCTCAACATCGCCGCCCATTGTGTTAAGAAGGATTAAAAGCCCTTCTATGTCGCTGTCCTCCTGTATCGTGGCGAGGGTGGGTATCACGTTTTCGTATTTTGTGGTCTTTGTCTGAGGCGGAAGCAGCATGTGTCCCTCAATCTGCCCGATTATCGTCAGACAGTGTATGTTGTGAGGGGCGTTTACCATTTTTGTTGATACGTTTTCCGGCCCGCTGCCGTTTTTGCTGTCATCGTTTTCATGCTTGTTTTCGTCACACATTTTTATCACTCCCAAATGTATTATTGACAAAAACATGGTATAAATACAAAAATTTAATGAAAATTTGTGCGGCGTGTTAACGGCTTTGATTTTGCCGCCGAAAAGTGACAAGAATAAACGAATACTGTTTTTATTTAAATGCAAACAATGCAAATCGGTGTAACACCTATCGCAGGACGGCGGAATGACACGCAGGTCATGGAGTGTTGTCCAAATCTCTGATTTGGGTAACAACACCCATGCGATAGCCGTCA
>CAJLYO010000053.1 GCA_905210885.1 uncultured Eubacteriales bacterium
TTCCGCCGAGGCTTACGCCGTCAAGACCGGGGAGAGTCACCGCCAAAAGCACGAAAAGCCACCCTACCGCCTCGGGCGTTAAGTACTTGCCGTCCTCCAGTGCCTTCAGGGAATTTTGCGACAAAATGCATGATGCAAAACACACGATACATTCCAAAACAAGCATTAATATACTGTAAACCACCGCACCGCTCTGCCCCATGAAAATTATGCCGGAAACCGCCAAAACCGCAGCGGCGGAAAATGCGGCGGCAAAACGCCCGGGACTTTCCGTAAGAGCGGACACCGCGGTGAACACAAGTCCGAAAAGGATAAAAGCAAGTATGTATTTTATAAGCATAAGTCCTATGCCGGAGGTATACGCACCCAAAACGGCAAAAAACGCAAGGGCTGTGCTTTTAAATATCCTGTCGGGATTATTCCTGCAGTACGCCGCAAAAAACGCAAGAGCAAAGGGCGACATTACGTTAAACAGTACCGTTCTGCCCAGCAAAAAGCCGAAAATCATAACGGCAATATCCGTTTTAGAAAATGAAAATACCTTTTTAAGCTCCGCCGCGGCGGCTTTTCTTATGTTTTCCATTTTGTTATCATTCCTTTGTTATATTTATTTCCATTATATCCCTCCCAAAGCGTCACATTATGTCGTATTTTGCGAACAAGGGTAAAAAATATATTTTTTGTCAAATCTGCTATTGAAAACAGGCGGATTTTATTATATAATGTTAGAAAGACAAAGGAGGTAATGTTAAAATGTTTGATAACATAAGAAAAAGCGACCCTGCCGTTGCCGATGCAATCGAGGCAGAGCTTTCAAGACAGCGCAGCAAAATCGAGCTTATCGCGTCCGAAAACTTTGTAAGCCCGGCAGTTATGGAGGCAATGGGAACACCGCTTACCAACAAATATGCGGAAGGATATCCGGGCAAAAGATACTACGGCGGCTGTGAATGTGTTGACGTGGTTGAAAATCTCGCGCGTGACAGAGCATGCAAGCTGTTCGGTGCGGAGCATGCAAATGTTCAGCCCCACTCCGGTGCACAGGCAAACCTTGCGGTTTTCTTTGCGGTTTTAAATCCCGGTGACACGGTTTTGGGTATGAATCTTGCCCACGGCGGTCATTTAAGCCACGGAAGCCCTGTTAACATTTCGGGAAAATATTTTAACATTGTCCCCTACGGAGTTGACGATGTAACACACAGAATCGATTATGACAAGCTGCGCGAAATTGCCATTACACATAAGCCGAAGATGATTATCGCCGGCGCAAGCGCATATTCAAGAATTATAGATTTTGAAAAATTTGCGGACATTGCCCACGAGGTCGGCGCATATCTCATGGTAGATATCGCCCACATTGCGGGACTGGTTGCGGCAGGACTTCACCCAAGTCCGGTACCTTATGCCGACTTTGTTACGTCCACGACTCATAAAACCTTAAGAGGTCCCAGGGGCGGTCTTATCCTGTGCAAGGAAAAGTACGCAAAAATTATTGACAAGGCAGTATTCCCGGGCATACAGGGCGGACCGTTAATGCACATAATCGCGTCAAAAGCAGTATGCTTCGGCGAAGCGTTAAAAGACGACTTCAAAGATTATCAGAAGCAGATTATCAAAAACGCCGCTGCAATGTGCAAAGAGCTTATAAACTGCGGTTTTGACATTGTTTCCGGCGGTACCGACAACCACCTTATGCTGGTTGATTTGCAGTCAAAGGGCGTTACCGGTAAGGAAGCGGAGCATCTTTTGGATGAGGTTGGAATCACCTGCAATAAAAACACGGTTCCCAACGACCCCCAAAGCCCGTTTGTTACAAGCGGTATAAGACTCGGAACGGCGGCGGTTACCACAAGAGGCATGAAGGAAGACGACATGGTTGAAATTGCACGGCTTATTAATCTTACCATATCAGATTTTGAAGGCAATGCAGACGCAGTAAGAGCAAGAGTTAAGGTTCTGTGCGATAAGTATAAGCTTTATGAGTAAGCCGCTTGCGGACAGAATACGCCCATCATGCCTTGACGAGGTTGTGGGACAAAAGCACATTTTGGGCAAGGGCAAGGTCTTAAGAAACATAATAGAGAGCGGAAAAATCACAAACATGATTTTTTACGGTCCCTCCGGAACGGGAAAAACCACGGTTGCCAATATTATCGCAAAAGCGACCGACAAGCGTTTTTTCAAGCTTAATGCCACAACCGCCTCGGTGTCGGATATAAGGGCGGTTATCTCGGAAATAGACAGCCTTGCAAATACAAACGGCATTCTTTTGTACTTGGACGAGATACAGAATTTCAATAAAAAACAGCAGCAGTCATTGCTTGAGTTTATTGAAAACGGCGACATTACGCTTATTTCAAGCACTACGGAAAATCCGTATTTTTACGTATACAACGCGGTTTTAAGTCGAAGCACCGTTTTTGAATTTAAACCTGTTTCAAAAGATGATGTGTATGAGGCGGTGTGCCGCGGAATAGAAGTTTTAAACGGCGAAATGACGCAAAATACCGTGATTTTTGACGAAGACGCAAAGCAGCATATTGCCGCAATGTGCGGAGGAGATGTGCGAAAGGCGTTAAATGCGGTGGAAGTGTGCGTTTACAGCACCCTTCCGGATAAGGAAGGCGTAATTTCTGTAAGCCTTGAAACCGCCGAACAGGCAAGCCAGCAAAAAGCAATGACCTATGACAAGTTAGGCGATAATCACTATGATATATTAAGTGCATTTCAAAAAAGCATACGCGGAAGCGACCCTGACGCCGGGCTTCACTATCTTGCGCGGCTTTTGTCGGCAGGGGATATGCTTTCCCCATGCCGCCGCCTTGCGGTGATTGCAAGCGAGGACATCGGAATGGCATACCCCAATGCGGCGGCGATTGTGCGCGCGTGCATTGACAGCGCTATGCAGCTTGGTCTGCCGGAGGCAAGACTCCCCCTTGCACAGGCGGTTATTCTCCTTGCCACGGCGCCTAAGTCAAACTCGGTTATCGAGGCAATAGACAGGGCAATGTCGGATATAGAAAAGGGGAACATGGGCGAAGTCCCGACTCATCTTAAGGACGGGCACTACAGCGGCGCGGCAAAGCTTGGCAGAGCTGTGCAATACAAGTACCCCCACGCCTTTAAAAATCATTATATCAAGCAGCAGTATCTGCCGGACGAATTGAAAAACGCCGTATATTACGAATACGGCGAAAACAAAACCGAGCAGAATGCAAAGCTTTACTGGCAGAAAATAAAAGATGACCGTGATTAGGGTTTAAACAAAAGGAGGTTTCGGCAGCCAACTCAACAGTGTTGTCCTCACATGGGTGAACCGCATCTGCGGCGCCGTGATTATTCTCTACGGACTCATGCTGCTGTACAGTCTGGTGCAAATGTTTCTTGCATAAAAATTAATAACCCGTAACGCCCGAAAGGACGTTACGGGTTTTGTTATCTGTCAAGAAAAACTTCTTTTCCCGTTTGTGACGAGCGGTATATGGCAAGTATAACGTCAACCGCTTTTCGCGCATCGCACGCCGGAATAAGCAGCGGCGTTCCGTTTTCGATTGCATCCGCCATATTTTCCACAAGCAGGCGATGCCCCTCAAAAACGCCCGTCCATGCGCAGTTTTTACCGCCCATGCTGTCCGTGACTGACGGTGCGGCAGAACCGTCTTTTGTGTTCCACGTTAAAATTTCACTGTCACCGAATGAAATCATGCCATCGGTTCCGCTTACCGAAAGCACCGTTTCCTGTCCGTCTTTTAGTGACGTTGCCGCCTCCATAACGCCCAGAGCGCCGTTTTTATACTTGATTATCGCCGCGGCGGTGTCCTCAACCTCGATATTCCGCGCCTTTGTTTCGCATTTTGCAAAAACGCTTTTTACATCTCCGCCCAGCATTATAAGCATATCTATTCCGTGAACCGCCTGGTTCATAAGAGCTCCGCCGCCGTCAAGCGCCCATGTTCCGCGCCATGCGTCGCTGTCGTAGTATTCCTGAGTGCGGCTGTAGTTGAATGTGCCGCTGCAAAACACGGGTGTGCCTATGTTTCCGCTGTTAATTGCATTTTTTGACGCAACCGCGGCGGTGTAAGTGCGCCGCTGAAAAATTCCGCCCAGCCTTACGTGATTTTCCTCGCACACGCGAATCATTCTGTCGATTTTCTCCGTTGTTATTTCCAAAGGCTTTTCGCAAAGGACGTTAACTCCGTTTAAGGCGCAGATTTCCGCATGCTCCCCGTGCATTCCGCTCGGCGTACCGATTAACGCCGCGTCGGGCTTTTGCTCCTTTAACATTGTTTCGATATCAAGATAGTACGGCACATTATACTCAAGGGCACGTTTTTTCGCTTTCTCCTCTATAATATCGCATACGGCGCAAAGCTGTGCGTTTTTCGCCTCCGAAAGGGCTTTTAAATGCACTTCTGAAATTCGTCCGCAGCCTATAACTGCAAATCTGACCATTGTACAGTGTCCTCCTTAAAATTCTGATTTTATAAATGCGGTATTTGACGCCTCGTCATACTGCACGTCAAAGCCTAAGTTCTCCGAAATAAACCGCAGAGGAACCATTGTTTTTTCGTTTATAAGCTGTGCCGGAACATCTAATTTTTTCTCCGTTCCGTTTACATAGGCAACATCGCTGTCTATTGCAAGCTTAACTGTGTTTTCTCCGTATGTAACGGTGACGGTATATCCGTACGGGTCCCAGTCCACCTCTGCACCGGCGCGCTCAAACAAAAACCGGATTGGTATAAGCGTTCTGCCGTTTTCAACCACGGGCGGCGCCGCAAAGCTTAAATACTCGCCGTTTAGCTTTACTAAAATTGACTCAGGTGCGGAAATCCCCTCAAGCTGAGCCATATCCGCGGACGAAATCAGTTCCGTTCCCGAAAGCATTATTTTTCCGTTTGAAACGGCACCTTCACCGGGAAAATTGATTTTTTCTCCCCTTGTTATGCCGTCAGGTGAATAATAAAGAGTATTTGAAAAGTCAAAGCCGCCCAAAAGGAAGAATCCGCTGCCGCCCATTACGGTAACATAATCGTCTTTTGCATACTCGTATGCAACCTTTGCGGTTTCTCCGCCGGGGTACTGTATAACTGCCGTTATTTCCGCATTTTCCGCGGCAAACCGCCGGCTTCCGCGCTCAACAAACTCCGAGGTTAACGTATAGTTTCCGTTGCTGCCGCTTAACTGGAGGTAGCTAAAGTCCTCGGGGGCTGTATTACCTGCCTTTTGCCAATGCATGCCGTCGTCTGATTTCCACAGTGCGTTGCCCGAGGAAGCTGCATAGAAGCTGCCGTCCTTTACGGAAAGGGCGCTGATACTTCTTGACCGTCCGTCAAAGTGTCTGAAATTGCCGCTGTTGTCTATAAAATACGCCTGCTTATCGGTGCTCCAGGCAAAAATTCCGAAATCGCTGAAATTGTAATAAACAAAGGGCGGAAACGTAACCATAGGGTCACCTTCGGTGTCGTAGGTGTTCATATTATACTCGCCTTTAACCCACTTTTCACCGTTGAAAATCCTGTCGTCACCGTTACCGGACAGGGCGTGAAGCACACCGTTTATCTCCACAAAGCTGCTGCCCAGCGGCTCCGAATCGTCCGTCATGGGAACTTCATACGTTGTCCAGTTTTCAAGGTCGGGAGATGACATAACAAAGTGCCTTGTAATCTCATCGCTTTCACTTCGGTAATCGTCAATATAATACATTCCGTCATGATATGTCACGATGCCGTTTCCTCCGGACTGGGTAAAGTCCGCAAATTCATGGTGAGTAAAACTCTCGCCGGTGTCCGAGTAATACAGTCCGCGCATATAGCCGTGAGAAAAGAAAATTATCTTGTTATTTATTTTATACATGGGCAGGTTTTCCGGAATATTTTCAACCTTGTTCCACGTAATTCCGTCAAAACTCTGATACGTGCCCTTGTCATAAATATACATAACGACGCTTCCGCCGTTTTTCACCATATAGTCTGTGTGGAACTCCCCTTCAAGGTTGTTTTGCTGCTTTTGCCACGCCGTTCCGTCATATACATATGTATAACCGCTGCCCACGGCACACAGTCTGCCATTTAAGTATACGGTAAATGAAACAGGGTCAATATCCGGTACAAAATCCCAGCTTTCAAAGTCATCGCACGCGGCAAGTCTGCCGTCGATTATACCCGTAAAAATACTGCCGTCCGTATCTATGCCCGAAACGGAATAGCGCTGTCCGCCGAAAAAGTAACATTTCTCCGTTTCCGGCGTAAATGCCCAAGCCTGCGAAAACAGCATTGCCGTTAACAGCAATACGGAAATTATTTTTTTCACGTTCATCACCTCTTGATTGTATTTTAGCACACAACTCACAAAAGGTCAATATCTGCAATAATTATGTAAGAAATTAATGTTATTTTGTAAAAAAACTGCCCCGAAGCTTTTCGGGACAGTTTGTATGTTAAATTGACATAAGCATACGAACACGTTTTAATATTAACTCAATGCTTACGGTTTTGTGCAGTTCAAAGCTTACGCCGAGCTCACACGCCTCCGATGCAAAATCCTCGGAGATTTCATTTGTCACAGCCATAATTTTCGGTTTGTATTCCAAATTATTAATGCTTTTAAGAACACCGATACCGCAAAGCTTTGGCATATCGTTATCCAACAGCAGCATATCGGGATGCAGCTTGTCTACCATTTCAACAGCAGCTACTCCGTCATTAGCTATTCCCACAACCTCGATATCATCGGTAAGATCAGTGTACTCCTTTAGCAACCGGCAATACTCCGTGTTATCATCGGCTATCACTACTGTATATTTATTCATAATATCTGCCTCCTTTATGATATTATACATTATATTACACTAAAATGCAATAGTTTCCATATGGTTATTTTCAACATAAATATGTATAAAAAAGGTAAATATATGACAAAAAGGTCAAAACGGTAGTTTTGACCTTTTTAAATACGAAGCATATTATTAATCGAGAAATTCAAATTCGTCTCCGACACGTTCTTTAAATATTTCAAACACCTCGGCAACCTCGCCGTCATCCTCAACGATTTCCAAGGTTTCCTCGCCGTCATCGTCGGTTACTATTGTCATAACATAAACATCGCTTTCTTCTGTCGGTTCCTCAGAATAATCCGTCAGCACAAAATACTGCTTTCCGTTTAATTCAACAGTGTCAAGATGCTCGAACAGAACAGACTCACCGGTTGTTTCATCCGTCAGCTCTATAATGTTATCATTTGTGTTTTCATTTTCTTTATTCATCTTTGTTCCTCCCTTTATAATCAAGATAATTCTGCAAAATTATACATGCCGCAACGGTATCCACAACCGCTTTTCGTTTGCCGCCGCGGGTGTTTGTTTCGTTAAGCGTGCGAATGGCACTGACGGTCGAAAGGCGTTCGTCCCACAAAACGACGGAAAGCCCGGTTATTTGCTCCAAAAGCTTTGCAAACTCTATTGTTGCTTCTCCGCGGAAACCTACGGAGTTATCCATATTTTTCGGCAAGCCTGTCACAATAAGCTGTGCATTCTGCTCCTTTGCAATTTCCGCAACCTGTGCGGCGACCTTTTCGGGATTTCTGCCGTACACGGTTTTAACTCCCTGGGCGGTTATACCCAGTGCATCGCTTACCGCAACGCCTGTGCGCACCTCGCCGAAATCAACGCCGAGAATCTTCATTAAATATCTCCTTTATTGCATGTAATAGCTACATACGACATTGTACCACAAAGGAAAAAATAATGCAAGTTAAATTTTTGAATAGTCACGGATAATATTCTCAATGCTTTCTCCAGCTTCAAGGCGTCTTTTTGCCGCCAAAGCAGGGCTTTCAAGCTTCTGCGCCCGTGCAGTTAACGGCTTTAACATAAATTCTTCACCTAATTTTCGGTTTTCAAGACCCTTTTCGGCAATCCGTACAAGAGAGGTTAAAAGCCGTATCATTCCGTTTTTGTCAACACCTTCGGGCAATTTGCCGCGAATTGCGGCTTTACGCAGCACGGAATTTTTTTCGGTTATTCCGTACTCTCCGAAAAATCCGTCTACAGTGCCCACGGCACATTCAAAATTATTCATAAGCCCCAGATAAAATGCCGGGGCACAAAACGCTTCGCTTACCGGCTGGGTGCATGTACTTCGTATTTCCAGGGTACCCCTCGCCGTTATTTCAATATTTCTGAAGGATAAAAACTGACGTATATCATCAGCTTTTGCGCCGGCACGGTCAAAATAATTTTCAAGGCTGACAGGCGGAAAAACCTCATATGTGCCATTTCGGATTCTGTTAAACATTGAGCGCTGCAAAAAACTTCCCGCAACTCCGTCCGCATTGCGCATGAGAGTATCGTGGCAGCCGGTATTCCCGTTCAGCAGCCCGAATGCGCTGTTTTCCCAAAGATAATCACGAAAACACAAATAATCGGAACCGTCAAAAGCAAGGGAGTTTGCAAACAAAAACGCCGCCGCAAAATCCATTTTCGCAAAAAAATCCGCCGTCTCTCCGGCCCCTGCCGCACTTATGTCAAGGTGAGTCTGAACGGAGGACAAATATGCCGGAAAGTCCGGATAATTGTGCGTTTTATCACAGTCAAACTCCGTGAGATATTCCTGCACCATATTGTAAACCGGGTAGCTTACATGAGATGTTTCAATATAATCCTTATAAGGATTGCACCCAAGTCCGGCTATCACATACCCGAAAGGTTCAAAGTAGCTGCGCGCACGGTCATACAGCGCGTAAAACCTATCACGGATTTCCGTGAGATTTGCACCGTAATTCATGGAAAATTCAATATTATTATAAGAATTGTCATAGGAAATACAGTCGCCGTCGGCATTCACGACAAAAGCCGGGTTTCCGTCAGTATCAGTATCGTCAACTGTGAAATCCTCCGAAACAAGGCGCTTTAAAAAGCCCTGTGCAACCGACTTGTCAACAGGACACCGTGCCATGTTTAAAAGGGGAAATTCAAGTTCCGTACCCACATTGCGGCTGTTTTTTTCCGCAATCGGGTTTATAAATCTGTCATATATAACATTAAGCGCGTCCATTAATTTCACTCTCCCTGAACTGTGTTCAGATAATTGTACACCAAAATCAGGCTGTCCCCGTTTGACATATAGCCTTTTGGGTAAAATCTGCCGTCAGTACCGTTTATAAGCTTAAGCGCACCGGCAAGACGTATGTATCCGCGCAGGTTCTCCGAAACATCGCCGTCATCGGCAAACTGCTTTGCAAGGATCTGCGGATTTGCACCAAGCTCGCCGTATCCCAAGGTTTTCATAAAGTATGACGCAGCGTGCTCTCTTGTAACATAGCTTTCCGGGGCAAATTCATCACTTGTTATAACTCCGGCCGCTTCAAAAGCGTTGTAAAGCATTTCAAGCTGTCCGTCCGTTAAGTCGCCGAAATTTTCAATAATCGGCTTGCCTCCGGGAAGGTACGGCGAAATAAGCAGCAGAAAATCCTTTTGAATAATCGGTCCGTCCAGGGCAACATCTCCCCTTGAAACATATATATCACAGTCCGCCATTTTTTCAACGTACGGCTTTGAATAATGGGTATCAAGG